>JAXJWR010000097.1:0-8534 GCA_036307905.1 Acutalibacteraceae bacterium | reverse complement strand
CTTGAATATCAGGTGTGCAAACAGGTTGCCCAAACCTTCTCAACAATGACAGGTGGTTTCGATACCTTTGTTCGCGGACCTGAACCTTTTGAAGCAGACAAAACCTATGTTCTTGTTCACGACAGCGTTGATATTTTTAATGCTTATATTACCGCAATGGGTAGAATGGACAGGCGTATGGCCGTACCTACTAAGGCCTTTACAAAGATAGTTGCAAAGAAAATATATTCTGTATCCTCCAAAATAATTTTTGTTATGCGAAATCTTTGGGGCAAGGGTAAAAAGAAACTTTCCAATCTATATGTTGGAGCCAGAGACCGTTCTGAGCTTGTTGCAACATTTCTTGCGGTGCTGGAACTGACAAAGGCTAATCGTGTTAAAATTTCCGGTGAAAACGAAGGACTGGAAATTGAACTTATAAAGGAGAAAAAACGCCATGGATAAAAAAGAACTAATTAAAGCCGTAGAGGCCGTTATTTTCTCTTCAGGCGAACCTATTTCGGTTAAAAGAATTGCCGAGGTTTTTGAACTGACCCCCAAGAAAACCGAAGAAATAATAAGTGCGGTAGAGGAGCATATTTCTACCTGCGATTTGGGTTTCACCCTTCTCAGACTCGATGACCACCTGCAGCTTGCCACCAAGCAGGATTACGCACCCTATATCAAGGCCGCCTTTGATATTAAAAGAAAGGCACCTCTTTCGCCCGCCGCTTTAGAGGTTCTGGCAGTAATAGCTTACAACCAACCCGTTACCAAGGCTTTTATTGAGCAGGTGAGGGGAGTTGATTGCTCGGGTGTAGTATCTACTCTTATCGAGAAGGATTTAATCGAAGAGCGTGGCCGTCTGGAACTACCCGGTCGTCCATTGCTGTATGGAACAACCAAAAACTTCCTGAGATGTTTTTCGCTTAGTTCCCTTGAAGAACTGCCACCTTTGCCTGAAGGTGATGGCGGTCAAACCGATTTTGCGGAACAGCTTGAAATCCGCCCCGACATCTGACCTGTATAATACCGTAACTACAGTCAAAAACTAACAGAGGTGATTAAATGATAGGCTGGATCATATTTTCGGTTTTAATGTTGATTTTAGCCGTTTTGTTGTTTTCGTCTGTTAAAATATCGCTTAGCATAAATGATGCTGTAAGGTTATCAATTTCATATCTCGGATTTGCACTTTTTGTTTTTGATTCTGCCAATAAAAACAGGAATTCCAAAGAAAAGCCCAAAAACACAAGTAAAGAATCTGATAATAATTCCTTTGTATCTTTTCTTAAAAGATACGCAGAATCTAAAAAGAAAACCGAGTTGGTAAAAGAATTATTTGAAATACTAAAGCTTATACTTACTCGTTTCAAAAAACTGCTTAAGAAGGTTAGATTTAAGGTTTTATTGCTTGATTTATCTATTGCGTCCGAGGATGCTGCCAATACAGCAATTTTATACGGAAGAATTTGTACGCTTATTTACCCGCTTATATCAATGCTTTCGGTATCTTCGGGTTTTTCGGCAGACAAAATTTCTGTAAAGACCGACTTTCTCTCTGAAGATATTAAGCTTGAACTTTCTTCAGTGGCTAAAATTCGTATAAGTAGTTTATTAATGTTTGCAGTCAGTACTGCGTTATCAGTAGTAAGATTTAAGATAGGAGATTTAAAAAATGCCTGAACACAATATTGAATCAATTATGAACGTTACCCTCGATAATCTTAAGGCTATGGTTGACGCCGACACAATAATCGGCACCCCAATAACCGTTGGCGAAGTTACTTTAATACCTGTTTCTAAGGTATCTTTCGGACTTGCAACAGGCGGTTCGGATTTTCCTGCCAAGGAATCCACCAGGGCTCCAATGTTTGGCGGTGGCGGTGGCGCAGGAGTTACGGTTACCCCCATTGCATTCATTAGCGTTTGCGGCGGTAACGTTAAAATGCTTCAGGTAAATGCCACTCTGTCTTCTGTGGACAAGCTTATTGATACAGCACCTGAAATGATTACTAAGATTAAAGAATTCTTTGAGAAAAAAACCGTTGTTGACGAGCAGGAATAATTATGAAAGACAATAAGATTCGTTTACAAAAGTTTCTTGCGGAAAACGGCGTGGCTTCACGCCGTAAGTCTGAAGAGCTTATTGAACTTGGAAAAGTAAAGGTCAATGGCAGAGTTGCGACTATCGGTGACAAGGTTGACCCCATTCGTGATAAGGTATCGGTAAAAGGAAAAACCGTTGTAGCTACCAAAGAAAAGGTTTACATAATGTTGCATAAACCTCGTGGATTTGTTACAACTATGAGCGACGAACTCGACCGAAAGTGTGTTGCTCATCTTGTTATAGACGTGCCTGTGAAGGTTTTTACTGTCGGAAGGCTTGACCGCAACTCGGAAGGTCTGCTTTTAATGACAAATGATGGTGAGTTTTCAAACCGCCTTACCCATCCCTCGTCACATGTTAATAAAACCTATCGCGTTACCGTGTCCGGAAAAGTTTCAGAAGAACAAATCGTAAAAATGGCAACCGGCATTGATATTGATGACGACGGACGTCCAACGCTTCCTTGTGATGTTTTTGTTATCGAACGAAAAGAGGACAGAACCGTTCTTAATTTCATTATCCACGAAGGCAGAAACAGACAGATTCGCAAAATGTGCGAAAAGGTAGGACTTGAGGTTTTACGACTGAAACGCACCGAAATAGCCGGAGTAAAGCTTGGTATGCTCGGCCAAGGCAAATGGAGAGATTTAAACGAAAAAGAGATGAGAAGGCTTACTAACATTTCACAGTCAAAATAATTATTTTTTTATATAAAAAAACACTTGTCTATTTTATTATAAGTGTTATAATATTATATTGGTAATATATGTTTTATTCATGGAGGACTTTTATGAACTTTTCAGACAGTAAATCCAGATTTGCATCTGAGGTGTCCGCTTTATCGGATTCAAACGCTAGAAAGCGTTTGGCAATGCTTTTCGATAACGGTACCTTCAATGAAATCGATCGTTTTGTAAAAAACAAGGATGCCGAGTGTGAGGTAGTTACTGCATTTGGTGAGGTAAACGGAATGCCCGTTTATGCATACGCTCAAAGTGCCGACGTAAACAGCGGCGCAATGGGTAAGGTGCAGGCAGCGAAGATTTCCCACGTTTACGACCTTGCTACCAAGACAGGAACACCCGTTGTTGCAGTTTTTGACTCTTTTGGAGCCCATATTGATGAAGGAATAGAAGCGCTTGAAGCATATGGTGCACTCATTAAGGCTGCCGGCAATATTTCTGGTGTTGTTCCTCAGATTGCTATTGTTGCAGGCCCTTGTATCGGTAGTGCTGCTGTTCTTGCAAGTCTTTCTGATTTTGTTATTATGACCGATAAGGCTGAGTTCTACATAACTTCGCCCGCTTTCGCAGAAAGCAAAGACAATATACTGGGAACTGCAAAGCTTGCAGCCGAAAACGGAACTGCTGCTATTGTTGTTGGTGACGATAAGGAAGCTATGGAAAAAGCAAGTCAGCTTCTTTCCTTCCTTCCCTCTAATAATCTTTCGGAACCTCTTATGGCTGAATACTCTCCCGCAAACGGTAGTGACCCTGTTTCTATGACGGTTGATGCCGACAGCTTCTTTGAACTTAATGCAGAATTTGGCACGTCCATTAAAACCGGATTTGCTCGTATAGGTGGCGCAGCAGTTGGTATTGTTTCTACCAACCCCTCTGCTAAGGATGGCTATTTTTGTGCCTGTGCCGCTAAGAAGGCTGCAAAATTTGTACGCACTTGCGACGCTTTCTCTATTCCCGTTGTCACTTTTGTTGATTCTTTAGGAATTCTTGCTAAAGAAAAATGCGATGTAAACGGTGGCGTCAAGGCTATATCGGTTCTTACAAGCGCATATAGTGAAGCAACCACCCCCAAGATTACTGTTGTAACAGGAAACGCATATGCAGGCGCATATATCGCTTTTGTTTCGTCTGCTGCCGCTCCCGATATGGTTTATGCTTGGTCTGATTCGGCAATAGGTACTCTCGAACCTATGACAGCTGTACAGCTTCTCTATAAAGACCGCATCACAGCTGCTGAGGATCGCAAAACACTTGAGGATGAATATCGTCTTGATAAATGCTCTCCCTTCAGTGCGGCTGCTCTTGGCCTTGTAAATGACGTTATAGAGTCTGCAGATACAGCAGCAAAGGTAGTTTCTGCCCTTGATATTCTTGCTTCAAAGCGAGTTACAACACTTAGCAAGAAACATACAAATATTCCACTTTAATATTGAAATGATTTGGAGGATAATATTATGAAACAACTTAAAGTAACTGTAAATGGTACAGCCTATGATGTTTGCGTTGAAGAAGTAGGAGAGGTTGCTTCCGCTCCCGTATCTGCACCTGCCGCAGCACCCGCTCCTGCAGCACCTGCCGCTGCCCCCGCTGTTGATGGTGAAAACGTATGCGCACCGATGCCCGGAACCATTCTTTCTGTTGCCGTTTCTAACGGTCAAAACGTTAAGAAGGGTGACGTTCTCTGCGTTCTTGAAGCTATGAAAATGGAAAACGAAATTTATGCTCCCCGCGACGGCGTAGTTGCTTCTGTTTCTGTTGCCAAGGGTGAGGCAGTTGAGTCCGGAAAGACTCTCGTTGTACTTAAATAATTATAGAAAGAGGTCCGTGACAATATGGCACGTATTGGTATTACCGAAACCGTACTCAGAGATGCTCATCAGTCTCTGATTGCAACACGAATGTCGATGGATGAAATGCTTCCCATGCTGGATGCACTAGATAAAATCGGCTTTCATTCGCTTGAATGCTGGGGAGGCGCAACCTTTGACAGTTGCCTTCGTTTTTTAAACGAAGACCCTTGGGACAGGCTTCGCACCATAAGAAAGCATTGCCCCAACACCAAGCTTCAGATGCTATTCAGAGGACAGAATATGCTGGGATACCGTCATTATGCTGACGACGTTGTTGAGTATTTTGTTCAGAAATCTGTTGCAAACGGAATAGATATTCTTCGTATTTTTGATGCTCTCAATGATTTCCGTAATCTTGAAACTGCAATCAATGCCGCTAAGAAGGAGGGCGCTCATACACAGGCAGCTATCTCCTATACAACCGGCCCCGTATTCGACATCGAATACTATACTAACTATGCTAAGCAGCTGGAAAACGCAGGTGCGGATTCCATTTGCGTTAAGGATATGGCAGGACTCCTTACTCCTTACGGAACATACGACCTTGTTAAGGCGCTTAAAGAAACTGTAAAGGTTCCGATTCAGGTACACTCTCATTATACCTCAGGTCTTGGCTCTATGGTACTACTTAAAGCTATTGAAGCAGGTGCCGATGTTGTTGATACTGCAATATCGCCCCTCGCTCTCGGTACTTCTCATGCCGCAACCGAAGCGATGGTTGCAGCTCTCCAGGGCACCGAGTATGATACCGGTCTCGACCTCGAGGCTCTTGCAGATATTGCAAAAATGGCCTCCGGACTTCGCGAGAAGTATCTCGAAAACGGCCTTCTCAACCCCAAAATGCTTGGAGTTGACGGAAAAACCCTTATTTATCAGGTTCCCGGCGGAATGCTTTCTAACCTTGTTTCTCAGCTTAAGCAGGCAGGTAAGGAAGACAAGCTTGCCGACGTGCTTGCCGAGGTTCCCAAGGTAAGAGCTGATTGCGGTTATCCTCCACTTGTTACTCCTTCGTCACAGATTGTTGGAACACAGGCTGTATTTAACATTATTGGTGGCGAGCGTTATAAGATGGTTACCAAAGAATTCCGCGGACTTGTTCGCGGCGAATATGGTAAAACTCCGCTTCCCATAGACCCTGAGTTCCGCAAGAAGATTATCGGCGATGCTGAACCTATTGACTGCAGACCTGCAGACCTTATTGCGCCCGAGCTCGATAAGATAAGGGCCGAAGTTGCTCCTTGGATGGAGCAGGAGGAAGACGTTCTTTCTTATGCTCAGTTCGACCAGGTTGCCATAAAGTTCTTTGAAGAACGTAACAATAAAAAGTATAAGGTAGATGCTAAACACGCTGATTCTGCCAAGGCAGTTCATCCCGTATAAATATTTGCTTGATTTTTTTGTTAAGTTCTGTTATAATATTTCTCGTTGTCAGACTTTTTGTCTGTTTGTCTAATTATTTTAGGTTTGGAGGTTATGCAAATGGGCGTACTCGATATTATAATCGGAATTCTTGTTTTGCTTATATCTATCATCGTTGTCGGTGTTGTTCTTTTACAGCAGGGCCATCGTTCAGGTATCAATGGCGCTATTTCCGGTGCTGCCGATACTTTCCTTTCTAAGACCAAGGCCAGAACTGCCGATGCTAAGCTTGCTCGCATTACTAAGTACATTGCAATTGCTTTCTTTGTACTCGTTCTCGTTGCGAATATTATTTGTGCATTCTAATTAACGATAAACGCTCGGGCCACATGGCCCGAGCGTTTAATATTTTTTCTTTTGACCTCATATCCATTTAATAGTGGAGGAGGTCTTTTTTTGTATTATGTGATTATTCTGTATGTATTTGCTTTTGCATACCTTGCGGGATTTGTGTTATATAGCGTTATTCATAAATCTTTTCTTAAACTACTGTTTATAAATAGTTTGGCAGGACTCTTAATTCTAATGCTATCTAATTTGGTTGAAGAGTATCTTGGGTTCATCATCAAGATAAATTACGTTTCAGTTTTGTTGTCATCAGTATTGGGTGTCCCGGGATTTGGACTCTATACATTCATCAACAACTTTTTTGCTTAAAATCTCTTTAATATCTGTTTAATATGTAGTATAATGTAAAAAAAGCTTTTTGGAGTATAATATGCTGGAATTTTTAATCGGAAGAGCCTGTACAGGCAAAACCTACGACATTGTAAAAAGAGTTACCGAAGATTCAAAGAACGGAAAGGTTATATTTATAGTACCCGAGCAGTTTTCTTTCGAATCTGAAAGAGCGGTAATTAAGTACGAAAACGCAGTACTCGATAATATTCGTGTGCTTAGTTTTTCACGTCTGTTTGATGATGTTTTAGATTTTTCAGCAGTTGGCTCGATTTCCTGCGTTTCCGACTTCGAAAAAATTATTCTCCTGAAAAAAGCTCTTCAAGCCTGCGCCGATGACTTGGTTATTTTCTCTAAATATACGTCGTATAACGATTTTATTATTAACCTTGGCGACACCATTAAAGATCTTAAATTTGCTGCAGTTACGCCCGAGCAGCTTATCACAGCTGCAGAGGATATAGGTGGTACCTGTTCGGCCAAACTACGCGATATTGCGCTGGTTATGTCAACCTATAATGCACTCCTTCATAATAAGTATATCGACCCGTCGGACAGACTGACTAAGCTTGCCGAACTGCTTGTGGACTGCGATTATTTCAAAGATACAACAGTATATTTTGATTCTTTTACCGGATTTACCGGCCAGCAATACAAAATTATCGAAAAAATATTTGAACAGACAGATAAGGTTACCTTTTCCTTTTGTACCGATGATATAAATAACACAAATATCAGCGTTTTTTATAATATAAATAATTCGGTTAAACGCATACAGCAGATCGCTAAATCTCGCGGCATTAGTGAATATTCTGTTATAAAAAAATCTACTGCATATTATTCTAATGATGCAATGCAGAAGGTTGAGCATTTTCTTGCTAAAAATCAGGCAACTCCTGATGCTCTAATCGGCGGCTCTTTAAAAATTATTTCCTGTAAAAATAAAAGGGAAGAAGCATTAGCTGCAGCAAATATTGTTGCAAAAGAGGTTGCTGAAAACGGTTATCGTTTTAAAGACTTTATTGTTGTTGCTCGTAATGCTGACGACTACGCCAATCTGTTTTCGGCACAGTGTGTGAATAATAATATATCCTGTTTTATGGATAAAAGCGTAGCACTTACTCAAACACCGTTGTATTTGTATCTGGACAAGCTGTTTGAAACACTATCCTCATTTTCAACTGACGCTATTCTCGCATTTCTTAAAATAGGTCTTACCAATTATTCTTTAAACGAAATTTCTGAGCTGGAAGATTATACTTTTATTTGGGATATCAAGCCTGCTGACTGGGCAACAAACTGGGAAATGAGCGTAAAGGGCCTTAGAACCGACGAGGACAACGAATATGATACAGCCAAGCTGGAACAAATAAATAGGACGCGAAGCAGTATAGTGGAAGTTCTGTCGGAGTTTAAGAACGATTTTCACGGAAGTCCAAAGTCAATGGCTAAGGCCATTTATAATCACCTTGTTAAATATAGTGTCGATAAGAATCTGTTGACACTTTGTGATTATTTTGAGAATAATGGTAATCAGTATTACGCATCTATACTTAAACAAAGCTGGGATCTTTTAATAAGTATTCTTAATTCTATGGTTCGCGTTCTTGATGACAACACAAATTCAGCCGAGTTTATTGATTTGTTCAGAATTGCCGCATCTAATGCGAAAATTTCTAATATTCCTCAGATGCTTGACGAGGTAACATTTGGGGCAGCCGACAGAATCAGACCCTCCAAGCCCAAGATTTCAAT
>JAXJWR010000096.1:0-2430 GCA_036307905.1 Acutalibacteraceae bacterium | reverse complement strand
CTCTACGGGTATCATAAACCCACCTCCGTTTTCTTTATTGTATGATAAAATCACTATATTTACAAGCAAAAAATCGGAGCATAAAATCCGATTTTTCTTCATATATGTTTTTACACCTTTAAAAAACTCACTTGAGCTACGCACGTATAAATTTGATTTCAACTACATCACCATCGACAATTATCTTGACTTCCCCGAAAATGTGTAGGATTTACTTTAAATAAGACATAAAAAACGCATTGCAAAACCTTAGGTTTGCAATGCGTTTTTTGTTTATAACTGCTCGGTATAGAAGTTGAGTATCGGGCGGTTCTTAGGAGCAAGACAGCTATACTTAAGATCCATACGCTTGCCGGTTTCGGCCGAGGCAAAACGTAGGTATTCTATCATCTTGCCTTCGTTATGAAGCTTACTCAGCGCCTTGTCTCGCAGGGCCATACTCGAGAACTTGAAGGTAATGTTCTTTTGACCCTTAGCTACGCAGTTTGTTACAATGTCGCGGATTCGGGCTTCATCATAATTCTCGAAATAGAGGCCGTGACGATGGTGATAGTTGCACTTGGTTGCGGTACACTCGGGCATGGGAAGCACGTCGGAGGGGGTATGCGCATCCAGAGCAAGTATCTCCTTAGTGGTAACACAGAAGAAGCTGTAATCGGTCATATAACCGCCGTGGTTCTCCTTCTTGGTGTTGGAGCTGTCGGCCCAGGTAACGTCGAGGTGATAATAGTCACCCTCAAGCTTTACCAGGTTCCAGGCGTGACTGCCGCTGCTGACAAAGGCACTTTCAATTCCCATTACCTTAAGGAGCAGCTGCATCGCCCTTGCATAACCTGCACAAACCGCCTTACGGTCAACAAATACACCGTAAATGGTTCTGATGGGGTCGGGCTTGTTGCTTCTTTCGGTATAGGGTATTTTATCCTGAATATCCAGCGCAACGGTATCGTAATCTACCAGGTCAACAAGGGTCTCGTAAGCCCTGAGCACCACCTCAAAGTCGCTCATCGTATCGTTTACCGACTGGATAAAGGGACTTATGGCACCTAGAATTTCCTCGTAAGCCTTGTCGGCCTCTTCCTTAGTATATCGGAAGGTCAGGTCGATTTCGGCCACGTTACCCGTAGCGGTGTCGACGTAGCAGGTTTCGTTGCATCTGAACCAGAAGATTTCGGGATGGTCAACCAGAACCTGCTCGAACATACGGTAAACACCGTCTGCGGTCATGGGAATGGGCAGAGAGGTTATTTTCGGTGTGAAGTTTTTAAGTGCGTTCAGGAAGAGGTCGTAAACCTGCTTTTGCTCCTCGGAAAGAAGGTTCCTCGCATAGAGAGAGGGACTGTTGGGGTCGCGGTTCGAGGGGCCGTAGAGAGAGGGATCGTCATATCCGCCTCCCGTACCACCTGATGGATGGTCGGGAGGGGTGGGATCGTCGTCGGGAAGTCCCCTGCCGCTATCGGTGGGGGGGACTATGGAAATTTCGCCGCAGTATTCTTCTGCAAGGGGCATTTCGGGGAACATAAAGGGTGTGTTCTTTGTGATATAGGTGCCCTGAGAGAAGGGATAATTCTCGCGGTAACGCAGGAAGCCTCTTCCGTATTCGTCGTCGCGGTAGGCGGTCATAATTTCGGTACGCTTGGCTAGAGCCTGTTCGTTAAGTAGGAGTGCATACTGCACCTCTACCCATTTTGCCATACCCTCGTATATCTCCAGCTCCAGCGCTTTGCCGTAGGTACGGCGAATCTGCTTTCTGTTCCAGTTGAGGTACTGCCAGATATGGGTAAGCTCGTGAGCCATGGTAAGCACCGATGCCATACGGGGTGAGCCGTTTTCTACCAGCAGGCTGAAGCTGCCGTCGCGGTGCTGAATTGCAACGCCCAATACCCTTCCGTCCTGGTCGGGAGTGGGAGTGAAGCGGTGACCCAAACGCTTGTGGAGGGTTCTGGAATTAACCATTTCAACCTTAACTCCAACACTTAGCGAAATACCGAAGAAGGATTCCATATTTCTGCGAACGTCCTCGAATATCTTTCTGAACTCCTCACCGGTCTTGATGGCGGTTCTGCTGCAGAGCATACAGCGGTCACGGCCGTCGGCCAGAGTTTCATATTCAACACCGAAGATTTCGGCTCCGCAGAAGTCACAATATCTGACGTTGCGCTTGTCGGGGTTGTAGGCGGAAGAAATTGCAATCGAAACGTTCTTTTCGTTTCTGGCCTTGGTCAGGGGGTTGTACTTGCCGAATCCCATCTCGTCAAGGAACCGGACGGTGGCAGAGGAGTCGATACACTCGGGCTCGTACATTCCGCCGAACTGCATATAGTTCCTATCGAAATACTTACGTCTTTCGGGGATAAGCTCGGAGGTTTCAGAATCGGGCTCGCCATCCTGCGAACCGTCGGCATCATTTTCGCCGCCCTTGTTATAGGG
>JAXJWR010000095.1:0-1225 GCA_036307905.1 Acutalibacteraceae bacterium | reverse complement strand
GTACAGAGCAGGTAACACCTATGCCGGTATGTACGTATGTAACAGCGGCTTCACCCTCCACAGTTTCTCTATAAAGGCTATCGAGCCCACCCCCAATTTCGATAAGAAGGTCGTTTCCGAAGGCGTTATCATCGACGAGGACTTCTCCTCCTACGAGGACGGCGCATTCCCCGAGGGCTGGGATAAGGCCACCGATAAATATTCTTCCTTCCTTTGGAAGAAGGGCGGCGTGGAAAACAACTATAAAGCCGAGGTTAAGTCTAGCGGCAACACTAAGTTCCTCGAGATAAGCGGCTCTGTCGGCGCTCACATTTTAACCATGCCCGACCTTGGAACCGAAAACTACGTTTTCTCGGCAGAGGTAGGCTTTGAGAGCTTCGGAAATGCTTTCGGTCTCGCAACCAACATTCAAACCGACAACGAAAATGCAAAAACGGCAACCATCAACGCCCTTTACGGCTGTGATATCGACGCTGTTGTCGGCGGTAAGCAGGACTGGAACTATGATCTTCCCGTTATCTCCTCCTACGTTCGCGGCGGCTCGGGACAGAACGATCCTAAAGCTACCGATCCTCAGCTCGACTATTATGCTCCGAGATCGGTTAAGAATATGTCCGCAACCACAGGCGGAGTAGAGCTTTCCAAAAACGAATACCGAATCGGTAAGGTTGCAAACGGCACTCGCTTTAATATGACCGTTTATCACTTAAACGGCGTAGGTCACTTCTTCATAAACGGTGTTTACGTAAGCTCCACCCCCGATCAGTGCAAGGAAACTGCAACTAAGGCAGGCTTCTATATCTGCACCGCGGATCAGGTAAGACGTATCTACAGCGTAAGGGTCGAGGCTCTTACCGATATGGATCATTTCGGCGACAATCTCAGCATTGGCGCTCCCGTAGTTGACGAGGATTTCTCCGCTTATGAAAACGGCGCTATTCCCGAGGGCTGGGTTCTTCATCAGGGCGATTGGGTTTGGTACGGTCACAAAGGCACCGCGGCGGTTGAAACCGTAAACGGAGTTAAGGGACTTAAGGTTACCGCCCCCGGTGGTACCGCCGCCCTTGTTCTTCCCGATTTCGGCCTTGCCGACTACGTTATCGAGGCAAAAGGAACCCTTCTTAACAATCAGGGCGCATTGGGTCTTCTTGCTAATATCGCAACTCCCTTAGAGTCCTCTGTCGGCGCAACCCATATGCTTGCCTACGTTGGCAGCAGCTACGTC
>JAXJWR010000094.1:0-3816 GCA_036307905.1 Acutalibacteraceae bacterium | reverse complement strand
TTTTTTGCCTATAAAAAGACGATTCTTTGCCGATGACATTGGGATATGAATCATATATAATTGTTATTGTGAGAAAATATAATTAAAGAAAATTTTTGAAAATCGCCATATTTTCGATTTTTTATACGTGTTTATATTATGAAAGGACAAATCAAGGCAGGGATAGACTATGTATAGAGAAAAACATTATGATTATTCGGGCGTAGAAGGAAAATGGTTTAAGGATGAATTAAAAAAATGGGACTTTCATCATGCAACGATTTCTAGTTTGCCGGCAGATTTCTTTAGGATGAGCAAGAGCCAATTAGAAAAACTTTTTGAGCATGCATCTGATGCATTTATTTCCAAAATGTATGATGTTCCGATACATCAAATTCAGAATCGGCGAAGTGATTATGATATTAAGCAATTTAAGAATACTTTGAACCGAATGGAGCGCGAGGATGAGACTACTCAGATATTCAAAGAAATCCTAAGAATCGTGTCAAATGAGTATAATAATGGCAATATTCCACATACTAACTCCACACCATTAAATAGTGAAAAGGAGTTTTTATATATGAAAGCAACAGGTATTGTACGCCGTATAGATGACCTGGGTAGGGTTGTTATTCCGAAGGAAATCAGAAGAACCATGCGTATTCGCGAGGGTACACCTCTTGAGATATACACCGGTGTGGGTGGCGAGGTCATTTTCAAAAAGTATTCTCCCGTAGGGGAGCTCAGCAGCTTTGCTGAGGACTATGTGGAGGCAATGGCTAAGGGCAGCAAGCTCACCGCCGCCATATGCGACGAGGATACCGTAATTGCGGCGGCAGGTCCTCACAAGAAGGAGCTTGTGGGCAAGGAAATTTCCGAGGAGGTTCGCGCCCTTATGAAGGACCGCAGCAAATATACCGGAGGAAGCGGCGGAATGTCTGTGGCCGATAAAAGCGGACTTATCGTAGCGGTTGCATATCCCATTATCTCCTGTGGCGACGTGGGAGGAGCCGTTATGCTGATAAGCGACAAAGCCGAGCAGGCCACCGAATCGGACGTAAAACTCGCCCTGGCCGCCGCTGAATTTCTCGGCCGCCAGATGGAAGACTAAAATTTTCGCAAACTGAAGAAAAGGTACGGTTTCGAAGCGTTCACTTAGGGGCGATTTATCCCTAAATGAGCACTCCGTTCACCGTACCTTTGTTTTTGCCGCAGAAATATTTAAATTTGTCAAAACGGCGCATGCTGAATTGGTTGACAGAAGCCCTAAAAATGGTATTCTAAACACACAGAATATCGTCCCAAAAAAGGAGCTGTATACATTGAAAATCGGACTATGGAAAATCGAAGAAACCGAATTTTTAAAAGATAAGGTAGAGCAAAACGGAAGCCGTTTTCTTATCGCAAACGGATATATGGGTTACCGCGGAACTCTTGAGGAGTTCGGCAAGGAGCAGTTGGTTGCCCTTAATATGGCCGGTCTTTTCGACCGAAACGGAGATTTGTGGAGAGAATCGGTAAACGCACCCAATCCATTTTACATAAAAACCTGTGTAGGCCAAGAGGAACTGTCAACCCTCACGGGAAAAACCGTGGAGCATAACCAGACCCTGGATATTCAGTATGGTGTCCACAGCCGCAAAACCGTGTTTGAGGTAAACGGCGCCAAGGTGACCCTTTCGACCTGCCGTTTTTTAAGTATGAAGAATGAAAACCTTGCGGCCATACGTTACACCCTCACCGCCGACAAGGAGGTCTCTGCAGAGGTTACCACCTTTGTTGATTCCGACGTCTGGAGCATCAATGGTGAGCATTTTGCTCCGATAGAAACAAGGAGCGAAAAGGGAGTAACCCTTCATACCTTCGCTACCACCGAAAACAAAATTCCCATAACCGTTTACGAGTATATAAACGGCGCCGAAAACGAAAATAAAATCACTTTAAAGGCAGGGGAAGAATTCAGTTTTGTAAAATACTGCGGAATTTACTGGGGCGACCGAGCAGAAAACACTGCCGATGCCTTTGCTGCCCTTTGCGCAAAGGATTTTGAAACCCACTTTATGGAGCATAAAACGGTATGGGAAAGCATCTGGTCCAACAGCGACGTTCAAATCGAAGGGGACGAAGAAGCACAATTCGCCCTGCGTTACAGCATCTACCATCTTTCTTCCATCGTTCCCCGAAATACCGATAAATGTGCCATCCCCGCCAGAGGACTTTCGGGTCAGGTATATAAGGGTGCGGCCTTTTGGGATACCGAAATGTTTATGATGCCCTTCTTCTCCTTTACCGACACAAAGCTTTGCAAAAATCTTGCAAAATATCGCATAAACACCATGGAAGGAGCCAAACGAAAGGCTGTAGAATTCGGCTACGAGGGCGCTTTCTATCCTTGGGAAAGCCAGGAAACAGGCGACGATGCCTGCACCCTCTTTAACGTTACCGATATTTTCACAAATCGTCCCATGAGAACCCACTTTAAGGACGCCCAGATTCACATCAGCGCCGACGTGGTTTACGGTCTGTGGGAATACTGTAACATCAGCGGAGACTATTCCCTCCTTTTCGAGGGCGGACTGGAAATGATGTATCAGTGTTTCTGGTTCTTTTACAGCTTTTCAGTATACAAACCCCTTAAAAACAGGTACGAGCTTCGCGACGTTGTGGGCCCCGACGAATACCATGAGAGGGTTAATAACAACGCCTTCACCAACAAAATGGTGGCCTACACCGCAGAAGCTTTCCATAAAGCCCTGCGCTATGCCAAGGAAAACAATCCCGAGTTTTATAAGGACTTTACCGAAAATCACGACGTTTCACCCCTAAACGACTTTATCGACAAGCTTTACATACCTGCTCCCGGTGAGGATAAGGTTATCGAGCAGTTCGACGGATACTTTAAGCTGGAGGATATAAGTTTGTCCGAGCTTAAATCCCGTATTATCATCCCCAACGAGTATTTGGGAGGCGGCAACGGACTTGCCACAACCACCCGCATACTCAAGCAGGCCGACGTTCTTATGATGCTCAACGTTTTCCGTAGCGAGTATTCTGAGGATATAAAGAAGGCCAACTGGGAGTATTACGAGCCTTATACCGAACACGGCTCATCCCTTTCGGCCTGCGCCTACGGAATTGTGGCGGCAGGTATAGGAATGCCCGACTGGGCCTATAAATACTTTATGAAAACCGCGACGGTAGACCTTACCGGAGATACCAAGCAGTATCTCGGCACCATCTACATCGGCGGAACCCATCCCGCCGCCAACGGAGGAAGCTGGAATACAGCGGTATTCGGCTTCGGTGGGGTAAGCTATACCGACGACGCGCTGGATATTTCTCCCAGCCTGCCCGCCCACTGGAACAGCATTAGCTTCAAGCTTTTGTGGAGAGGTGTTCGTCTTAGCGTAACCATCACAAAAGAGGGTGTAAACATCACCGCCGACAAGCCCTGCGACGAAATCACCGTTACCGTAAACAAAAAGAAATATAATTTTTAAAGGAGAACAGCTATGAAAGGTGCGATTTTTGATTTAGACGGAGTTATTGTTGATACCGCCAAGTATCATTACCTTGCCTGGAAAGAGCTGGCAGCCGAGCTGGGCTTCTTCTTCAAGGAAAGCGATAACGAAAGACTTAAGGGAGTAAGCCGTATGCGCTCTCTTGAAATTCTGCTTGAGGTTGGCGGAATTGAAGCCACCGACGAGCAGAAGGAAAAATGGGCCAAACAGAAAAACGACCGCTATGTAGAGATGCTGCAGGATCTGGACAAAAGCGAGCTTCTCTGCGGCGCAGAGGAATATCTTAAAAAGCTCAAGAGCGAGGGTGTACTCATAT
>JAXJWR010000093.1:0-1341 GCA_036307905.1 Acutalibacteraceae bacterium | reverse complement strand
TTACGGCTTTAAATCTGCAGAGGAGCTTGAGTGCTTTAAACTCGTTACGTCGGTAAACGGACTTGGCGCTAAAATGGCGATTTCTCTTCTTTCAGAATTTACTGCCGACCAAATTTCCTTCTTCATCGTTTCCGGAGATGCCAAATCCCTTACTAGAGCTAGTGGAATCGGCCCCAAGCTTGCCCAGCGAATGGTGCTGGAGCTTAAGGACAAACTTTCAAAGGGTGCCGTAACCCTCTCGGACGAGAATATACTTGTACAAAACACAGGAAAAACACCAAGCAGCGCCGAAGCGATTGCTGCGCTGGTAGCTCTCGGATTTTCTCAAAGCGAGGCAACTGCTGCCGTTTCAAAACTCGACCAGACCCTTTCTACCGACGAGTTAATACGTGGCGGACTTAAAAATCTTTCGAAGTAGGTGATATAGGTGGATGATATGGATTTTGAAAGCCGTATAGTGGCTCCCGAATACTCGGCGGCCGACGAGCTTGAAAACTCACTGCGCCCTAAGTCCTTAAAAGAGTATATCGGACAGGAAAAGGCGAAGGAAAATTTGGAGATATACATTTGTGCCGCCAAGGCCAGAAACGAATCTCTTGACCACGTTTTGCTTTATGGTCCTCCCGGACTCGGTAAAACCACTCTTTCAAACATTATTGCCCGTGAAATGGGCGTAAACATTAGAATTACTTCAGGTCCCGCCATAGAAAAACAAGGTGACCTTGTGGCACTACTAACCAACCTTTCGGAGGGTGACGTACTGTTTATCGACGAAATTCATCGTCTGTCCCGCTCGGTTGAAGAGGTTCTATATCCTGTAATGGAGGACTTTTCTCTTGACATCATAATCGGAAAAGGACCTTCTGCCCGCTCTATCAGACTTGATGTGCCGCATTTTACTCTGGTTGGTGCAACAACCCGTTCAGGTCAGCTTACCGCGCCGCTTCGCGACCGATTCGGTGTTTTACTGCGTTTGGAGCTTTACACTCCCGAGGAGCTTGCTCTAATAGTTGAGCGAAGCGCAGGTATACTTGGTATTGAAATAGAACACGAAGGTGCTTTGGAGATTGCATCTCGTTCTCGCGGAACCCCTCGTATTGCTAACAGACTTTTAAGGCGTGTTCGCGATATTTGTGAGGTTAAATACGACGGCATAATCACCGAAGAGGTTGCCAGAGCCGCACTTGAACGATTTGAAATTGATGAGCTTGGTCTTGACGATTTTGACCGCAGAATGCTTAAAACAATAATTCACAATTACGGCGGTGGCCCCGTGGGACTTGATACACTTGCTGCTGCGGTGGGTGAAGAAAGCATAACCATCGAGGATGTTTATGAACC
>JAXJWR010000092.1:0-1710 GCA_036307905.1 Acutalibacteraceae bacterium | reverse complement strand
TTCTTTTTGCCACTCGGGATCGTTTCCGTCTACCCAGATAATGACAAAATCTATGGGTTTTGTAGTGTCAAAGCTCATTTAAGTCAGCTCCATTTTTCCTTAATTGCTTCAAAATTGCGTCTGCAGTTTTCGGTGTCATAAAGGTCGAAGAACTGTTTGTGGCGCTCGAGATAAATATCTTCGTTTTGAAAGGCCTTTTCTGCCCTTTCTGCAACATAGCTTGAAAGAGCGTCGGCATCGTTGAATATAGGGCCGAAGCCATCGTCAGAATAGTCGAAATAGCCTTTACGGTAATGCTCGCCGGAAAAACGCTCGTAATCGAAATGATAGTAACAAAGCGGTTTTTTCATATAAGCAAAATCCACCTGAACGCTGGAATAATCGGTTATCATAAAGGCAGAATTTTTAATAAGGTCTCCGGCATTATACTGAGGATATTTGCATACGGTGAGATAGGGGTTGTCCGACACGAAGCAGTCGGCAAAACGCTGGGCATCGCGATGGAGGAAAAACATAATTTTGCAGTTTTTCTCCTCGCAAAGCTTTTTAAGCTGCGGACTGTTTATAACCTCGTTCCAGCGAAGGAAATATTCGGTTTGGGTAAAGCCCTTTAAATCCTTTTTAAGATTTTTCGAAAGGGCGGCTTCTCCCAACCATTCGCGCCAGGTGGGCATTATCAGTATCTGCCCCTCGTTAGGGGTGATTCCGTGAAGCTCGTCAAAGCGGGGCAGGCCCAGCTCGCGAACTATGCCTTCAGGATAACCGTACTTTCCGTTTACGTACTCCCACTCGCGACGGGTACTGGTTACAAACATACTCATCTTAGTGTTTTGATAATAGAGGAATTCTATATCGGTCAGGATAACGCCGTGCTGTAAAAACACGCGATTATTATTTAAAATTCCGTAAACCTCTAAAAGGTTACATACTGCATAATTGGGCTTGCCGCTTTTTTGGGAACTTATATTTACCCTGGCGGTGAGGTAGAGTATCCAATGCATAAAGCTTCCGTACTCAACCGTTTTGCCCGTGCTTTTCACCTTATCAAAGTCCTTACTGCTTTTATACACCGCGTAAACGCAGTCCTGCTCGGGATGATTTTCGCAAATGTATTTGAAAAGGACAAAGCCGTTATCGGAGGCTTCCTGTCCGTTGTCGCAAACGAGCCACAAATCTTTTCGCTTTACGCGATATATAAGGGCTATTGGTAAAGCAACAAGAAACAAAAACAGGTGAAGAATGTCCCGCAGTTTAACATTCTTAAACTTTCTTATAAATTCTTTCATAGCCTTATGACATAAACTTATTGTATTCGGGGAGGACCTCGTCGGTCTTACCCATCATTTTTATCTCGCCGTCGTGAATCCAGAGAATGTTATCGCAAAGCTTTTGCAGGGTTTCGGTGCTGTGGGAAACTATTATTACGGTGCGGTTTTTGTCGCTTATAAGCTCCCTCATTTTTTCGTAGCTCTTCTTTTTAAACTTAGCATCGCCTACGCTTAGCACCTCGTCGATAAGCATAATCTCGGTTTCGAGAATTGCGGTTATGGAAAAGGCCAGTTTAGAATACATACCGCTGGAATAGGTTTTAACGGGGCGGTCGATAAATTTGCCCAGCTCGGAAAATTCGATGATTTCTTCTATATGCTGTTCGATTTTCTCCCTGGAAAAGCCAAGCAACATTCCCGAAAGGTAGATGTTTTCTCTGCC
>JAXJWR010000091.1:0-7493 GCA_036307905.1 Acutalibacteraceae bacterium | reverse complement strand
TTAGTACACAGCTCTGAAAAGGCAATTATAACGTCGCTGGCATTTTCGGCAAAAAGGTCAAGATTTATAAATCCCGAATACACCTTGCCCAAATTGAATACAGCGTATTCTCCTGCCTTGAGGCAGTCTTTATCGTCTTCCTTTACAAAAGAGCATCCGCTTACAAATCCGTAAGGGTCAAATTCGATTTCATCGTTATTAAAACTTCCCCAATCGTTTTTACCGTGAAAAACTTGACAATAGCCGAAAGGAAGTTCGTTTTTGTGAAAAAAGCGACCATATGATACGTTGTTTGAAGAGACAGTATCAAAGACAGGATATTCAACGTGTCTTTCAAGAAATTTAATTTCGTTTTGAACTTCACTTAGTTCTACAAGATTTTCATCGGAAAACTGTTCTTTACCGTAATCGTACACTTCTGTAAAGTGGCGCTGACCTGAATAACGCAAAACTTCACGCACAACGCTTAGGTTTTTGTAGGCCATAAAATCTGCCGTTGTCAGAAGAATGTTTTCTCCCCTTCTAAGTTCAGCGATAACAAAAGAATCCTGTTTAGTGCATACATAAGAACGGCAATTATAACCCGACACCTCAATAGTAATCTTGGCAGTTTTACCGCTGAATCTATCAAGAGAAATTTCGTCCACACGGCTGTAACCTTCGGCGGCGCGGGCGGGTCCGTAAAATACAAACTCACCGTTTACAGAAACGCGGTATGTATATGCAGCAGTAAGGTAAAGCACTGTACCTGCAGTATTCTCTACATTCGCTTTTAACACAAGATGATAATTCATCGTCTTTTCCTGCTGCGATGCCCACATAGGTTTTGATTTAATAAAAAACATAATATTCCTCCGTTTAAGAGTTACGTTGATTAAAGGGAATAAATATATCAAAAGACACTATAACGAAATACTATCATAGAAACAACCAATTTTCAAGCATAAAGTATTGACATTAAAGTGTTTGAAAAATATAATAAATCGTGTACGAAGGGCGGTATTTTTATGGAGCTTAAGGTTATTACCTTTAACATACGTTGTTGCGACGACAAAAACGGTCATTCTATCAAAGAACGTGCACCAAGACTTAAGGCGGTACTCGACCCTATTGATGCTGACGTTATAGGTTTTCAGGAATGTAGAAACGATTGGGAAGAGTATATCCCACGTGACTTTGGTAATAAATACGAGATTTTTCTTGTTCATCGCGGAGATGACGAATCTGCTCCCATTCTTTGGAAGAAAGACAAGTTTGACCTTATTAAAAAGGGTTGTTTTTGGCTTTCGGATACACCTGAAGAGGCATCTAAGGGCTGGGACGAGCTTTACGATTGTTACAGAATTTGTATGTATGCCGTTCTTAAAGACAAAAACAGCGGTGAACAATTCTGTTTTATGAACACCCATTACGGCTTTGGTGATAAAGGACAAACCGACAGTTCAGATTTAATTTATAAGTACAGCAAGGAAATTTCAAACCTTCCCACCTTCATCACGGGAGATTTTAATATGCGACCCGATTCAGCAGGCTACGCTCAGATGATAAAACACTTTACCGACGCTAACGCGGTCACCCTAAAATATACGGGAACCACCTATCACGCATACGCTCCAGAAACCAAGAACAGCCATATTGACTTTTGCTTTACCAACGATAAAATTACTCCCATCGAAACCACGCTCCTCGACCAAAGTTTTGATGGAAAGTACCCTTCCGACCATTTCGGACTTCTTTTTAAATTGAAAATATAATTTAATCTCCGTGTTGCTTGACACGGAGATTTTTTTATTTTATATTGAACTTACGAACTATTGTGGAGGTTTATTATTATGAAATATGTGGGAGAATATACAAAAGAAATTTCCTTTCCGCTGGGTGGAATCGGTTCTGGTTCTATTGGACTTGGTGGCGACGGACGCCTTATAGACTGGGATATTTTCAATAAACCCCAAAAAGGAAGTTTAAACGGATTTACCCATTTCGCAATTAAAGCCATAACACAAAACGGAACTATTGTAAAGATTCTAAACGGCGACCTACTTAAGGACTACACGGGACAATTTTCAACAAACAATTTTGGAACCGGTCCTTCAAACAGAACGCTGGCAGGTTTTCCTCATTTTAGAAACGTTGAGTTCAACGGAGAGTTTCCTATAGCTAAGTTAACCTTTACCGACGATGACTTTCCAGGAAAGGTAATTCTTACAGCATTTAATCCATTTATTCCGCTTAATGAGGACGACTCCAGCATACCTGCGGCATTTTTTGAAATAGCAATAACCAATGACACAGGTGCCGATATCGAATATCAGGTTGCATTTACTGTAGCTAATCCTTTTGAAAACGGAAAAAACGAACACATATGCTCAAATGGCAGGCATTTTCTCAAGCTGAGCAATGCCGATAACGACGAAAAATCCCCCGAATACGGCGACCTTACCATTTCCACCGATAGCGAAAATGCGAAATATCAAACCTATTGGTACCGCGGAAGATGGCAGGACAATATAGTAACCTTCTGGAATGAATTCAGCGGTGTAGAAGACATTCGCGACCGAAAATATGAAGATGCCGATAAGGGTGATCACGGAACCCTGTACGCAAAGCTTTACACCGCCTCTAATACGACCGAAAAGGTGCGTTTCGTCCTTTCGTGGAACATTCCAAATATGTATTGTTATTGGATACATCACGGTGAGAAAAACGGGGACGGCAAAACCAAGTTTGAGACCTGGAAAAACTATTATGCAATATTGTTTGAAAACTCTGTTGCATCTGCAGATTATTCACTTAAAAACTGGAACCGCTTGTATAATGAAACCATTCTTTTTAAAGAGACTCTTCATTCCTCTACCCTTGATCCCGTAGTAGTTGACGCTGTGTCGTCTAACATTTCTGTTCTTAAATCCCCCACGGTTTTCCGTCTTGAGGATGGTACCTTTTACGGTTGGGAGGGTGTTTTTCAGGACCATGGCTCCTGTGAAGGTACCTGCGAACACGTTTGGAACTACGCGTATGCCCTTTGTTTCCTTTTTCCAAATCTCGAGCGAAGCATTCGTGATGCAGAGTTTAAATATGCAACTGACGAGCAGGGGCTTATGTCATTCAGAATGGCACTACCTGTTGGAGCACCCTGTTATGAAAAACGCCCCTGCGTAGACGGACAGATGGGTTCAATAATTAAAACGTATCGCGAATGGAAAATATCGGGTGATAATGATTGGCTAACAGAAACGTGGCCAACCGTAAAAAAGGTACTTGAATATGCCTGGAGTGAAGAAAACCCCTTTAAATGGGACATAGACAAAGACGGTATTTTAGAAGGCAGGCAGCACCACACCTTAGATATGGAACTCTTTGGCCCTTCCTCGTGGCTTGAAGGAATGTATCTGCTTGCCCTTAAGTTAGCCGCTGAGATGGCGGAATTTGTCGGCGACGCGCAAAGCGCAAAGGAATATATTTCTCTTTACGAAAACGGTCGTAAGTTTATGAAAGACGAACTATTTAACGGAGAATACTTTATTCATAAGATCGATATTAACGATAAATCTGTTACTGATAGATTTAATGCTTCCGATATTTATTGGAACGACGAAAAAAAGCAGATTAAATATCAGGTTGCAGGCGGCTCTATAATTGACCAAATGCTGGGGCAGTGGCACTCATATATTCTGGGTGGCGGAGACATTTTTGACAAAGCGCAGACTGATATAGCTCTTGACAGTATGATGAAATATAATTTCATACCTTCAATGCGCAATTTCGCCAATCCTTGGAGAATTTTCTGTCTTAACGACGAAGGCGGTGCGGTTATGTGCGCCTATCCCGACCACGTTGAAAAGCCTGCGATTCCGGTTCCCTACTGCGAAGAAAATATGACAGGTTTCGAATATTCCTTTGCAGGTATGCTTATAGCCGCCGGAAAAATCGAAGATGGTATTAAGGTAATCAAGGCAATTCGCGACAGATACGACGGTAAAAAACGAAACCCCTGGAACGAAATTGAGTGCGGAAGCAACTACGCACGCACAATGGCCAGTTTTGCATTTCTACCCATTTTCAGCGGATTTGAATTCGATCTGACGAAGGGTCATATTGGTTTCGCCCCAAAGATTAGAAAAGATGATTTTAAATGTATTTTCAGTCTTGGAACCGGATGGGGTTATTTTGAACAGAAGTACAACACAGCCACAATCAAATTAAACGGAGGAAAGCTTAGTCTTAGTTCTATTGCACTTAAAAATGCGACCTGCATTTCCAAGGTGATAATAGACGGAAAAGATGTTTCCTTCCGTTTTGATGGCAACACTATCACATTCGAAAAATCAGAAGTAACCGACAAGGTTGAAATTATACTATGAGAAACTTAAAAATCTCTACAGAAAGGCTAGCTCAAATCTGCGGTGTCTCACAAGGCACCGTAGACAGGGCGCTGAACAACAGAAACGGTATTAGTGAAGAAACAAAAAAGAAAATAATTGCTGCCGCAATAAAATACGGATACCGACCTATAAACGAAAATGCCCTATCTCGACATATAGGTGTAATTGTTTTCGACCTTAATAACGAGTATCTTACCACCCTTGTAACCGAGCTGGAAAGTGAGCTTCGAAATGAAGGATATCGCGCTACTGTGATGTTTTCCCATTACGACCGTGAGTATGAAATCGAGTGCATCAAAACGCTGTACAGCTCCGGTGTGGACGGGATTGTTATTTTCTCGGTTAATCGAGGTGACGATTTTGTGAATTTCATTTCCTCTCTTTCGATACCCGTGGTATGCGTAGGCAATAAGGTTGAGGGTATCCCCTACGTAGGCATAGATGACCATGCCGCCATGAAGGCCCTAACAGAATATGTAGCCGAAAAAAATTACAATAAATTGATTTATTTCTCCCCCGCCCTTGAATACAAAGATGCATTTGCTCAAAAATTACGATACCAAGGATTTCTTGAGGGAGTAACACAAAACATCGATTATTTAGTAATTACACAAATTGAGAATGTACCAAAAAATTTACCTAAAAAAACTGCAATAATTTGTTCAACCGATTACTACGCACTTAAAATTTATTTCAGCAATGTTTCAGCAGATATTTATGGGTTTGATAATATCAATATGATAAAGAAATACTCGCTGCCCATCAAATCAGTTGATTACTCGGTTAAAGAAATTGCAAAGAATTCGGTAAAACTAATTTTAAACAAAGAAGCAACCGACGTAATAATTCCATACCAAATATAAAAAACCGCCAATGGCGGTCTTTTATATTTTACTTAGATCATACTTAGGAACCGCATCGTATTTTGAGACAACAAATGCCGCAATTTTAGATGCAAAGTCAAGACAGTTTTGAATATCTTCACCCTTATAAAGCTTATGAATAAATGCGGCCGAAAAGCTATCGCCGGCACCTACGGTTGACAGCACATCGGTTTTAACGGCGTCAGAATAATATTCAGCCTTATCTACTGCTGAATATGCATATGAGCCTTTAGAGCCAAGCGTAATAATTATATATTTAATTTTATTACACCTTTTTGAAAGTTCTGCGGAAAACGATTTAAAATCTGAAAACTGTATTCCGATAAGTTCGGAAACCACAGGAAGCTCCTCATCACTAATTTTAACTATAGTAGCATTTTCAAGGGCAAAGGAAACGGTTTCGGAGCTATAAAAAGGACTGCGAATGTTTATGTCAACGAAAATATCGTTAAATTTGCCGTTATTTAAAATTTTGCAAAGCGACTCGAGATTATTATCAGAACGCAAAGATAACGTGCCAAAATACAAAACGTCGGCCGACAAGGAAGTAAAATCTGCACTTATATAATCATATGCAACGTCGGTAAGTAAATTATACTCCGGCACAGAGTTATCATCCAGCGTCACAAGACACTGCCCTGTTTTACGTTTTTTTATTACAGAAATCAAGTCAGTTTTAATACCAAAACTTGCAACCTCATTTAATGTTTCTTTGCCAAGCTCGTCATCACCGACAGAAGAAATAAGATAAGAATCGTCACCAAGACCTGCAAGATGAGCGGCAAAATTGAATGGTGCGCCACCGATTGTCTTTCTTTCGGGATATATATCCCAAAGCACCTCACCAAAAGATAAAGCCTTCATAATTTATCTTTAAACCTTTCCGCGGCTATCAACAAATTTGCGCATATACTTTCCTGCAAAGCTTACAAAATCCTCAAGCATATCGCCGAAGAAGTTAATGCGAAGCTCACAGTTATAATTACCGCTGTAACCGATTTCGTCGAGAGCATCAAAAACCGCAGGCCAGTTAATGCTTCCCATTCCCGGTAACAGATGGTCGTCCCAATGGCCTGTATTATCGTGAAGATGTAAAATGCTGATATCGCTACCAAGCTTTCGAATCATATCCTCTACAGGAGGCACCCAAAAAGAGCCGGCTTCGTGAGTGTGGCCGGTGTCTACGCATATAGTCTTATACTTGGTTTTCATATTATTATACTGCCAAAGAAACTCGTCCGGGTCAGCGAAAAAATCACGAATTCTGTCACCAGAAACCCTAGCCGCGCCAAAGGTTTCAAGAGCAATTTTCACCTTGCTCTCATCGGCAAAGGGAATGATGTTATTATACATTTCCTCAGAAATTTGGCGCATTTTTTCAGCAGGTTGCTTGCCAAACCTTGAAGAGTTTATAAAATGCACTACACAGGCGGGGCTTCCCAGAATAGCGGAGGCTTTCATATCTTTTTCGGTGATTTTATGAAACCAATCAGCACGAGCGGTATCAACAGGGTCGTAACTTTCACACCTGCCGTGAGTCTGACCTATTTCCAGCTCGAGACTATCGGCAACGCTTTTTATTCGGGTAAAATGAGAAACAAACGCATCCTCGCTACCACTGTAAATATCATCGTTTAACCTATAAGCCTCAAGATCATAGTCAACAGCGTCAAATCCACTTTTTTTGCAGATTTCAAGACCACGCTCAATACCGTATTTTCGTACAATACTGCCACAACTAATACTCAGCTTTTTCATAATAACACCCCAGTTCATTGTTAATTATAACACTCATAACAAAACAATGTCAATGCGCAATAATTAAGCATAAAAAGTATAAAACCTGGGTCGTCGAGAAGGACGTGTGTTACCGCGCCGATAAGTTTGCCGTTTCGGATTATGGGACTGCCGCTCACGAGTGTGTCAAGTAGGATACAACACGGTTTTTATAACGATTATTTTCTAAATTTCCCCTTAAACGCAAAGAAACCGCACCTATTAGGCACGATTCCTTTGTATTATAGGTAATGAAATTTAGATATACGTGTTATATTAGGATCAACACATTAAGATACAGAACTGTCACCTGTATTATGTCCCTGTCTTATTAATTTTCAAATTTTACACGACCGCCTTACGGCGGTATTTTTTGATTAGCGTGCTTCGCACGCAGATTTGCGACTTCGGCGCTGAGTGGATGATTTCAGATTAGAAGATTTAAGAG
>JAXJWR010000090.1:0-2464 GCA_036307905.1 Acutalibacteraceae bacterium | reverse complement strand
GTGTAGAGGTGATATCTTTTATCGTTCACTTGTGCCTCCTTCTGACGCAGACAAAATCAGTATAACACGGATTTTGGTCGAAATGGTGATACTTTACTATGAAATTTCAATAAAGTCAACGAAAGGAGATATAAGATGGATAAGAAGGTAATAGGCGAGAGACTTAAGAAGCTCAGGGGAGACAGGACCATCAGGCAGGTAGCAAGCGACGTTGGTATTTCTCCTTCTGCGCTTACAATGTATGAACTGGGGGAGAGATCGCCGAAAGACAACGTAAAGAAGGCTCTTGCGGATTATTACGGTACCACGGTTGGTGCTTTATTTTTTGCAGAAGATGCTCACACTTAGTGAGAAAATAAAAAATAGAAAAGGAGAGGGAAGATGGAAGTAAAGTTTTTTCTAATCGCTACCGCTTTGTGTTGGGCGGTTGCGGGAATAGCTTTTTGGATTTTTTTGAGATTGAAAAAACAAAATGAGCTTCTTAATGAAGAACTAAAAAAGAGCGAAGATTATCTTGACAAACAATTTGAGATGCTTTGCGCTCGAAAAAAAGCATTTATAAAGGAACTCGAGAAAAATAAAGAAATCGTCCCAAAATTTGGGGATGTTACGATCGGGAACGTTAAGCTTGAAGCAATTATCAGAGCAAATTTTAGTGACTTTGGTCGCAATTAACTTATTTTTTGAAAGCTTTTGATACAGGAGGTATAAACAATGGTCTATACAATTTTAACAATTTCAAGTTTTGTTATTTGTTGCGTTGCTCTTGGGATAAACTGTTTTGCTCTTAGGCGGCAGATCCGATTAAATAAGGATTTAATAAAGGAAATTGAGCTCAGAGCAAAGTATGAGAAGTATCTTATTTCTCGATATGAAGAAGTTTATGAAGAAAAGCGCAAGCTTGAATGGCAGAACGAGAGACTCAGAGAGCAGGTGGAGTTCTTCGAGAGAGAGCTTTCGACGGAGGAAGGCGTAAAAAATGCAGAGTGCAGAGTGCAGAATGCAGAATAATCCAAAGGAGTAACAAGCATGGCTAATACAAGATACATAGCGGTGCGACCGCTGGAACCCGGTAAGCCGGTTGACGTGCTTGAGAGGGACGAAGCGGGCGCGCTGGTGGGGGCGTGGCACGGATACTGGAGTTTTAAGCGCGGGACGGTTGCGTTATACCCGAATCCGAGGAATAAGTACGTGAGATGGCCGGGCGGCATTCTGCCACAGAAAAGGATCGTGAGCGATCGGGCAGTGAGCGTGCAGAGCGAGAAGGTGTCATCCTCATCCACCGCAAGCGGTCCTCCTTCCCCTATCTTGGGGAAGGCTGAGGCAGTGCAAGAAACGATAAAATTTAATTAAGGAGAAAGTATTATGTCAATGGAAGAATACCGTGATGCATACATGAAGGGTTACGTTGAGGGCCTAAAAAAGGGACAGGCTGAGGCGCAGGAGGAAAAGCCCTTCTTTACCATTGAGGATATTATGAAAAGATATGATTGCTGTCAGTCAAAGGCTGGTCAGATACTGCGAGCTGTGCGCCACGTGTGCAACGGCGGCGGACTCGGAACAAACGACAAGGTAAAGAAGGCTGAGCTTCTTTACTGGGAGACTATCGTAGACAAGACTTTTCTCAGAGAACTTAAATCAACGGAGGCGAGATAGCCTTTTGAGAATGCAGAGTATAGAATGCAGAATTAAAGAACGGAGGAAAAAAGATGATTTACCGTAGAAATGAAAAAGGCCGCTTTGAAGCGGTGACTGACAAGGGAAAGGTTATACCTTTTGAAAACGCAAGTGAGATGATCGCGTTTATCAATATGCGTGAGGAGGTAAACCGTCTGATTGGTTCTTGCGAGTTTAAGGAATTTAAGAATTTGGATATTGAAGATTTATTCCCTACTAAAAAGGAAGAGAGGAGGGAGAACGTATCAAAGAGAGTAAAGATACGTATTTGCAAGGGCGCTTACGTCATCCAGGGCGCAAGACTCGTAAAAAAGAAAAAAACCGCCTGAGCCATGCACACTCGGGCGGTTAAGGGTTAGATCCGCAAAGGAGACGGATCATAGGGCTTGGTGACTTGAACACCATATATAGTATAGCACAAAACAACAGATTTGTCAAGGGAAAATTAGTGTTCTATTGTATAGAACGTAGAAAGGGCATAAAAATGGCAAAGGAATTATTTGAAGTTTTAGATGAGCAATGCGCTTTTGATGCAGGTAAGCGCGTCTGTTATGCGCTTAACGTGAAGAAATGTGAGGGGTGCAGATTTTATAAAACAAGAGATGAATTCATCGAAGGCAGAGAAAGAGCTGCGGCCAGGATAAAGACGTTTCCTAATGATTATCAGGCGTATATAAAATCAAAATATCCACAGAGAGAGCGGAGGTATTGATGGATGAGTAACGAGATTAAGCATAATTTTCGTTTTATGATTATTGATATTGGGGAGGACAAGGTTGTAGTAGAC
>JAXJWR010000089.1:0-1922 GCA_036307905.1 Acutalibacteraceae bacterium | reverse complement strand
GATAGAGAAGATATGTCATTTTCATCCGATGTTAAAGCAGAACTTTGTGCACTGAGAACGGATAGCGCGGCGGCCGAGGCGGAATGTCACGGTATGCTTATGCTTTGCCGTTCTTTTTCTTACGAAAAAATTTTGCTTCAGACCGGCTCAAAGGATGCGGCCGAAAGGTTTTGCACCCTTTTGCGTCTTGCCTTCGACGTCTTTGCCTCTATTCGAGAGGGAGGCGCAAAAAAAACTACCTACACCGTGGAAATTCAAGGTGCGGGTGACCGCAAAAGAATAATGCACCGTCTGGGCTACAATCAAGACGGTGACGTCAGAATAGATTTTGAACGCTTCAGACAGGAGGGCAATATTCAGTCCTTCGTCAGGGGTGCCTTTCTTGCAGGCGGCGGAGTTTCCGACCCCGAAAAGGAATATCGTGCCGAGTTTTCTTTTAAGGACAACAACATAGCCGCCGATTTCCTAACCCTGCTGGACTATCAAGGCATTGAGTTCAGTATGACCTTCCGAGCAGGAAAGTTTCTTGTCTATACAAAAAACAGCAATACCATAGAAGACCTTTTTGCCTATATGGGTGCAGGGGGAGAGACCCTCAATCTCATCGGTGTAAAGGTCTACAAGAGTGTCCGCAACCGCATAAACCGTCAGAACAACTGCGAGACCTCCAACATTCTTAAAACCGCCGACGCGGCCTATCATCAGACCTGCGCCATTGAGAAGATAAAGAAGGCAGGCAGACTCGAAACCCTTCCCGAAGAACTGCTGGAAGCGGCAATGCTTCGCCTTAACAATCCCGATATGTCTCTTGCGGGCCTTTGCCGACTGACCGGCTCCCGCCTTACCCGTTCGGGGCTTAACCACCGAATACAAAAGCTGATTGAAATAGCTGAAGAATTAGACTGAACAGGAGAATAACTATGAGCTTCGTACATCTCCATCTTCATACCGAGTACAGCCTTTTAGACGGCGCCTGCCGTTTAGAAGCGCTCTGCCGTGCCGCGAAGGAGCAGGGACAGACGGCTGTGGCAATAACCGACCACGGCGTTATGTACGGAGCCGTAGATTTTTATAAAATCGCAAAAAAACAGGGCATAAAACCCATTATCGGCTGTGAGGTATACGTAGCGCCCAAAAGCCGATTTGACCGTAACAAGGACGACCGTTATAACCATCTGGTTTTGCTTTGTGAAAACGAGACGGGCTATAAAAATCTTATTAAAATGGTTTCACTTTCCTTCACCGAAGGCTTTTATTCCAAGCCTCGTGTGGACAAGGAGCTTTTAAAAGAATATCACGAGGGTCTAATAGCGACCTCTGCCTGCCTTGCGGGGGAGGTCTCCGCCTCTTTGATGGCAAACGACTATAACAAGGCAAAGAGTGCCGCAATCTGGTTTCGTGACGTTTTCGGTGAGGGTAATTTCTATCTTGAACTTCAGGATCACGGAATGACCGAGCAAAAGCAGATAAACCCATTTATCAAGCAGATTTCAGAGGAAACGGGCATACCTCTTATCGTTACAAACGACGTCCATTACGTTGCAAAAGAGGATGCCAGAATGCAGAAGGTGCTGATCTGCGTGCAGACGGCAAAAAAACTTAACGAGGACAACCCCTTGGCCTTCCCGACCGATGAGTTTTATCTCAAAAGCGAGGAGGAAATGCGCGCACTCTTCCCCGAAATTCCCGAAGCGGTGGAAAACACCGCAAAAATTGCCGAACGCTGCAATTTTGACTTCGATTTCGGCCACATAAAGCTTCCTGTGTTCGACATCGGAGATAAGGATCATTTTGAATTTTTCAAGGAAAAATGCTTTGAGGGACTTCACCGTCATTTCGGAGAAAATCCCGAAAAGGAATATGTTGACCGACTTAATTTTGAGCTTGATACCATAAGACGAATGGGCTACGTCGACTACTTC
>JAXJWR010000088.1:0-1124 GCA_036307905.1 Acutalibacteraceae bacterium | reverse complement strand
CAATAATTCTCACCGAGGTGATCTGCGAGAGCAAAAAAACACTCTCGGCGCTTGCGCGCGGAATGGATATCTATCCGAGGTGTACGAAGAATATCACCGTTTCGGATAAGGATATGCAAAACCGTCTTGAACAGACCGAGCTTGTCCTTTCCACCCTGCGCCACTTCGGATATGATATGAGCAAAATCTCCCTTGACCTGCGCCACGGCACCCATTGTCACTATACCTACCCCGACAAGAGAAACGCTCAGGGCGAAAGCCTCTTCGGTGAAATGATCTACAACTTTATTTCCTCGGTAAACTGATTTCAGCAGACAATATCCCCGAAAAAAACAACAAGCCATCTTCCAAAGGGAAGATGGCTTGTTTTGTTTTAATTAAAACGTATACTCATAGGTTCCGATAATGATGTACTCACCGGTTTCCTCGTTAGCGGTATTTGTTTCGGTGTCAGCAGGATCCTTTGTTTCGTATAGACGAAGCTCCACGGTAAGTGTGGTTCCTACGTTCTGTCCGCTTACATCGGCGGCGCCGCAAAGGAAACCAGTGCCGTCGTTACCGTAGCGACAGATCTCCTCATAGTTGATGGTGGTTCCGCCAAGTCCGTCGAAAAGAAGGCGAACTTCATTGTTAGCAGGAATATCTGTGGGACTGGTCATTCCGACCCACTGGCCGTCAATCAAATCACAGTAAGCCTTATAGTAGCCGGCAAGAATGAGGCTTTCAGCCTTTACTTCCTTGTCTGCATAAACCACAAAATCAGCGTGCCAACCTGCATAATCAGAAGCTAAAGCCTCTTCAAGCGTTTGAGTAGGCTGGAAACCGTAACCGGTGTCAAGCTCTAAAACGCCACCGTTTTCGTTATACTGAAAAAGCTTGGGCTTCAGGTCGTCACCCGAAAGGCGGTTAAGCTTTGCAAGAAGCTCTGCCTTATTGGGATATTGTGCGAACTCGTCGTAATCGATTCCAAATGAGTCGCTCTCAACGGTGTCCTGTGTTGCAACAAGGTTGAGGCCGAGGTTGATGGTGGGAACTGCCGCGCCGTTTTTATAGTTGGCTTCGTTTCCGACCGTCTCGGGCATATAAACTACGAGGGTGACCTCGTCGAAAGCCTTCTCGTCGGT
>JAXJWR010000087.1:0-2154 GCA_036307905.1 Acutalibacteraceae bacterium | reverse complement strand
TCCGTGAGGGTGGACGTACCGTTGGTTCCGGCGTTGTTACCGCTATCAACGAATAATTCTGTCTTGAATTAACTTAAAGGATGTATCTTCGGATACATCCTTTTTTTATGCTGAAATATAAAACAAATATTTATTTTATATGACAAAATTTTAACAAACTCTATTGACATTTCATAAAAAGATAATATAATAGTAGTAATAGGCTTTAGTCCGCTAAACTCTTTGGAGGTACGTTATGTATAACATTAAAACTTATAACAAAATTTCCAGCGTTGCTACTAACGAGTTCGACGCAAATAAATACACCATCGGTGACGATGTTGAAAATCCTGTTGGTGCAATTGTTCGTTCTGCCGCCCTTCACGAGGTAGAGTTTGATAAATCTCTTCTTGCCATAGCTCGTGCAGGTGCAGGCACCAATAACATTCCTTGCGATCGCTGTGCTGAAGAGGGAATTGTTGTTTTCAATACTCCTGGTGCAAATGCAAATGCTGTTAAAGAGCTTGTTATCGCAGGCCTTATGCTTTCATCCCGTAAGGTTGCCGCCGCTATTGATTGGGCAAAAACCCTTAAAGGCAACGGCGATCAGGTTGGTAAAATGGTTGAAAAGGGCAAGGGTAACTTTGTAGGCCCCGAAATTATGGGCAAAACTCTTGGTGTTGTAGGCCTTGGCGCTATCGGTGTTCTTGTTGCTAACGCTGCCGAGAAACTCGGTATGAAGGTTTACGGCTACGACCCCTATCTTTCTATCAAAAACGCTTGGAACCTTTCTTCTACCGTTAAATACTGCGACGACCTTGCAGAAATCTATGCAAACTGTGATTACATCTCTCTCCACATTCCTTGCACCAAGGACACCAAGGGCTCTATCAATAAAGAAGCCTTTGCACAGATGAAGGAGGGTGTTCGCATCCTTAACTTTGCCCGTGGCGAACTTGTAAACTCCGACGATATGATTGAGGCACTCGGTACCGGTAAGGTTGCAGCTTATGTTGTTGACTTCCCCTCAGATGAAATGATTGGTGTCGAAAACGTTACCGCAATTCCTCACCTTGGCGCTTCCACTCCCGAATCCGAGGACAACTGCGCATATATGGCCGCTCACGAGCTTATCGACTATATAGAAAACGGTAACATCGTAAACTCTGTTAACTTCCCCGCAGTTTCTATGGGACGTACCTCCGACGACCGTGTTTGCGTAATCCACAAGAACATCCCCGGTATTATTTCTGCCATCACTACCGCCCTTGCAGAACAGAACATCAACGTTCACAATATGCAGAATGCATCTAAGGGTGACTACGCTTATACTCTTCTCGATGTTGAAGCTGTATTCGACGGACTTGAAGATAAGCTTATGGCTGTTGAAGGCATAATCCGTGTTCGCGTTATTAAATAACTTGACAAAAAAGTTAATAGTGGTATAATTTATAAAAACGTTGATAGGGACAGTTGTCTCTGCCGATTTTCAGAGAGCCGCCGTTTGGTGCAAGGCGGTATGAAGCAGTTTCAAAAATCCCCCTTGAGTTGAAAGCTGAACCCCATAGGGACAGTAAGCAATCCGTAATCCTGCGTTAAAGGGAAAGCGTATAATAATGTACGTAAAGTGGCTGTTTTCAGCAATTAGAGTGGTACCACGGAGATTTTAAATTCTTCGCCTCTATGTTTTCATAGGGGCGATTTTTTATTCAATTTTTATTTTAAGGAGAGCAAACTATGGTTACTCTTGACAAAGTTTATCATGCGGCCCACGTGCTCAAAAGCGTGGTCAGACACACCGACCTTATTAAGGCCCCCGCAATAAATCCGGACGTAGATATATACTTAAAGCCCGAAAACCTGCAGGTAACAGGCTCCTTCAAGGTGCGCGGCTCGGGTTATATGATTTCCCAGCTTACCGATGAAGAAAAAGCAAAGGGTGTTATAGCCTGTTCGGCAGGCAACCACGCACAGGGCGTTGCCCTTGCCGCTACAAAATACGGTATAAAATCTGTTATCTGTCTGCCTGACGGCGCTCCTATCTCTAAGGTTGAAGCAACCAAAGGTTACGGCGCAGATGTAGTTATGGTTGAAGGCGTTTATGACGATGCTTATGCTAAGGCATTAGAACTTCGCGACCAAATGGGATATACCTTTATCCACCCCTTTGATGAT
>JAXJWR010000086.1:0-2083 GCA_036307905.1 Acutalibacteraceae bacterium | reverse complement strand
TGGTAGATGCCACCTGTCCCTTTGTTGCGAAGATACACAAAATCGTAAAGGACGCATCCCTAAAGGGTGAAACGGTTCTTATTGCAGGTGACGAATCTCATAAAGAAGTTATAGGCATAATGGGACATACCCATGCTCCTGTTTATGTTTTTTACGATGAAGATTCTCTTGAAAAACTTCTCCAAAAACACAAAAATTTCGAAGGAATTTCCCTTTGCGCGGTATCTCAAACCACCTTTAATGAAGAAATTTGGAAAAAGTGCGAAAAAATATTAAAAAAATACTGTACAAATCCAAGTATTTTTGGTACAATATGTAACGCTACATCTATGAGGCAGTCCGAATCGGCCGATCTTTCGCAAAAATGCGATGCAATGGTTGTTATCGGAGGAAGACATAGCTCTAATACAAGAAAACTATACGACGTGTGCAAAGAAAACTGCGAAAATACACAGCAGATCGAAACTGTCCGCGAACTTGACTTTTCTTTACTTGAGAGTGCCGACTCTGTAGGTGTGGTTGCCGGTGCTTCGACTCCGGCGGCAATTATTAAGGAGGTTATTAAAACCATGTCAGAAATTTTCAATCCGGCAGAAGAGCAGGCCGAGGTAACAGAAGTTGCTCAAAAATCTTTCGAGGAAATGACAGACGAAGAGGCATTCGAGGCATCTCTCGACAGCCTTAATTCCGACAAAAAGGTCAAGGGTGTAGTTGTACAGGTTACCCCTTCGGAAATCTTAGTTGATTATAACAGAGGCCTTACCGGATACGTAAGTGCTGATGAATATTCTTACGATCGTAATGTTGATTTAACCAAGGAAGTAAAGGTAGGGGACGAGCTCGACCTTATCATTATGCGCACCGACGATATGGAAGGCACCGCAATGCTTTCTAAGCGTCGTTACGATGCAATCGCAGGTTGGGACAAGATTGTTGCCGCTAAAGACAACAATGAGGTTCTTACCGGTACCGTTTCCGAGGTTATTAAGGGCGGTGTTGTTGTAGTTACCGGTGGTATCCGTGTGTTCATCCCCGCATCTCAGGCAACCCTTTCCAGAAACGACTCTCTTGAGGAGCTTAAGGGTCAGGAAGTAAACTTCAGAATTATCGAAATCGGCCGCAGAAGAAGAGCTATTGGTTCTATCCGTTCCATCCTTCGCGAGCAGAGAAAAGAAGAAATGGCTAAATTCTGGGAAGAAATTAACGTAGGTGACAGATTCACCGGTACCGTTAAATCCCTCACTGCTTACGGCGCTTTCGTTGACCTTGGCGGAGTAGACGGTATGATTCACGTTTCCGAGCTTTCTTGGCAGAGAATCAAGAACCCCTCCGAGGTTGTTCTTGTTGGCGATACCGTTGAAGTATACGTTAAGGCTGTTGACAAGGAAAAGAGAAAGATTTCTCTCGGTTACAAGAAGGAAGAGGAAAATCCCTGGACCATCTTCAACAACAATTACAAGGTTGATGACGTTGTTAAGGTAACCATCGTTAGTATGACTACCTATGGCGCATTTGCTCGCATCATTCCCGGTATCGATGGTCTTATTCATATTTCTCAGATTGCTGATAAGCACGTTGCTAAACCCCAGGACGAGCTTTCTGTAGGTCAGGAAGTTGAGGCTAAGATTACTGCTGTCGACTTCGACAAGAAGCGCGTAAGCCTTTCTATCCGTGCTCTTATCGAGCCCGAGGTAAAGGAAGAAGCTCCTGCCGATACCGAGGATGCAGTTGTAGCTACCGCTTCTGAGGACGAGGTTGTTGTTGCAGATTCTGTAGATACCGAAGACGCTGAATAATTTACTGTAAATATTTAAAACCGACGCTTATGAAAGCGTCGGTTTTTGTTATAGTTGCTCAAATTAAGCATTAATAAATTGTGTACAAATCCACTATACAAATTTTGTGTTTTGCTATATAATAAAACGAGTATATATGAAAGGATGTTTTGCAAAATGAAGATAAAAACTTTATTAGCAACACTACTATGTTTTGCATTGTTAATTTCGTCTATGGTAATTACCGGTGCAAGCACCGCCGATGGAACTACCTATAATATGGCAGATCTTGGCGGAAAATATAAAAC
>JAXJWR010000085.1:0-13351 GCA_036307905.1 Acutalibacteraceae bacterium | reverse complement strand
CATTTATGACCGACTTTCTGCAAGGGACGATATTCAGCTTATCACCCTTCCCGAAGATTTAAGAAAAGATCTTTCCGCAAGAACCGATGCCATCAACTCCTCGGATATAACCTTTCTTTGTCTGCCCGATGCTGCCGCAATAGAGGTGGCCTCTAAGGCAAACAATAACGTAAAGATTCTTGATACTTCCACTGCTCACCGCACAAATGAGCAGTGGATTTACGGCTTTCCTGAGGTTTTAGAAAACGGCTTTGAAAGGGTAAAAATGGCTAACAGAGTTGCCGTTCCGGGCTGTCATGCCAGCGGATATATCGCTCTTGTAAAGCCTCTTGTAGATGCAGAAATTCTTCCGAAAGACGCTTTTCTTACCTGCCACTCCATAACAGGCTATTCGGGCGGCGGAAAGAAAATGATTGCAGAGTATGAGGACGAAAGCCGCGATTTCTCGCTGGATTCTCCCCGCCAGTACGGACTTACTCAGCAGCATAAGCATTTAAAAGAAATGAAGGCAATTACAGGCACAGATAATCTGCCCGTTTTTTGCCCCATCGTTTCTGATTTTTACAGCGGTATGTGCGTAACCGTGCCCCTCTTTAAAGAACAGCTTTCCTTTGGTGGAATGCAAGAAATTAAAAAATTATATAAAGAAAAATATAATGGTCCCATCGTAAGTTATATCGAAGATACCAACGAGGGTGGATTTATTTCTGCCAACGGTATAAGGGGCAAGGACGGAATGCAAATCACCGTTTGCGGAAACGATGACAGAATTCTTCTTATAGCCCGTTACGATAACCTGGGTAAGGGTGCTTCGGGCGCCGCCCTCCAATGTATGAATATAATGATGGGTGTAGATATAACAACAGGACTTGACCTTTAGTTTTAGGAGTTATTTATGAATATTATATCCGGCGGAGTTTGTGCCGCAAAGGGCTTTAAAGCCAATGGAATACATTGTGGAATACGTAAAAACCGCACCAAGCGCGACCTGGCGCTTATATATAGCGAAAAAAAGGCCGCCGCTGCAGGTGTTTATACAACCAACCTTGTAAAGGGTGCGCCCAATGTGGTAACCAAGCAGAATATTTCCGACGGTTATGCCCAGGCGGTTATCTGCAACAGCGGAAACGCTAACACCTGCAATGCCGACGGCATTGAAATTGCCGAAAAAATGTGCGAGCTTACAGCAGATGCTTTAAATCTTAAACCCAAGGACATAATCGTTGCTTCCACCGGTGTTATCGGACAACCTCTTAATATAGAACCTATAAAGAAGGGAATTCCTGCTTTGGTAAGTGGTCTTTGCTACGACGGACAGCTTGCCGCGGAAGGAATTATGACTACCGATACCAAGCTTAAGGAAATCGCAGTAAGCTTTAATATCGGCGGCAAAGAATGTAAAATGGGTGGTATTGCAAAAGGCTCGGGTATGATTCATCCCAATATGGCAACAATGCTTGTGTTTATCACAACAGATGCAGCAATTTCTCCCGAAATGCTGCAAAAGGCTCTTAGTGCCGATATTAAGACCACCTTCAATATGGTTAGTGTCGACGGCGACACCTCCACCAACGATATGGTAACTGTTATGGCTAACGGAATGGCCGAAAACCATATGATTACCGGCGATGGAGAGGAGTTTGATACCTTCTGTAAAGCCCTCAACACCGTAAACGTTCACCTGTGCCGTATGATTGCAGGTGACGGAGAAGGCGCAACCAAGCTTCTCGAATGTAAGGTAGATGGTGCCTCCTCTGATGCGGTTGCAAAAACTGTGGCCAAGTCTGTAATCTGCTCCTCTCTCACTAAGGCAGCTATGTTCGGTGCCGATGCTAACTGGGGTCGTGTACTTTGTGCCATAGGTTACAGCGGTGCAGACGTAGATATAACTAAAATTGATGTTTCATTTAAATCCAAAGCAGGGGAAATCCTCGTCTGCAAGGATGGCGCAGGTGTGGAATTCTCAGAGGAAAAGGCTAAAGAAATTCTCCTCTGCGACGAAATAGAAATTCTCGTATCGCTGGGTAGCGGAGAATACTCTGCTTCCGCCTGGGGATGCGATCTTACCTATGATTATGTAAAAATAAACGGAGATTATAGAACTTAATTTAAGAGGTATTTATATGATAACCAATGCTCAAAGGGCCGAAATTCTCGTTAACGCTCTTCCTTATATAAAAAAATATTATAATAAAACCATCGTGGTAAAATACGGCGGAAATGCAATGATAAATGAGGAACTTAAAAACGCCGTTATGGGCGACCTTGTGCTTCTCAACACTATCGGCATTAAGGTCGTGCTAGTTCACGGCGGAGGTCCCGAAATATCGGGTATGCTTAAGAAAATAGGAAAAGAAAGTAAGTTCGTAAACGGACTTCGCGTTACCGATGGTGAAACTGCAGATATAGTTCTTCAGGTCCTGGCAGGAAAAATCAATAAAACACTTGTAAACCATCTTCAAAACAGCGGCGGAAAGGCCGTTGGTCTTTCCGGAATGGACGGCCACCTTATCGAGGCCGAAATTAAAGACCCCACTCTCGGTTTTGTTGGTGAAATTACCGATATAAATATCGAGCTTGTAAACGATCTTCTCGAAAAGGGTTATATTCCCGTTGTTTCAACAGTAGGCTGCGATAAAGAGGGAAATATCTATAATATCAATGCCGATACCGCTGCCGCAAGAATTGCCAGCGCATTGGGCGCCGAATCGCTCTTCCTTATGACCGATATCGTAGGCCTTCTTCGCGATAAAGACGACGAAAGCACACTAATTTCAAGTGTTTGTGTAAGCGAGGCTCCTCAGCTTATGCGCGAGGGCATTATTTCGGGCGGTATGATACCTAAAATTGAGTGTTGCGTAGAGGCTATACGTCAGGGAGTAGATAAGGTATTTATTCTCGACGGCCGCGTACCTCATTCTCTCCTTATCGAAACCCTTACAAACGAGGGTATCGGAACAATGCTCTACGGAGGATAATTTTCAATGAGTATTACAGCACTGGACAACACCTACGTTGCCTCTACATACGGTCGTTTTCCTCTGGAGCTTTCTCACGGAAACGGCTCGTTGGTATACGATACTAAGGGAAAGGAATATATAGACCTTGGTACAGGAATTGCCGTAAACACCTTCGGTTATGCCGATGAAGAGTGGAACAAGGCTGTACTGGAGCAAACGAACAAGCTCCAACACACTTCAAATCTCTTCTATACGGAGCCTTGTGCAAAACTTGCCGAGCTTCTCTGTACAAAGACAGGTTTGAAAAAAGTCTTTTTCTCAAACTCAGGAGCAGAGGCAAACGAGTGTGCAATTAAAACGGCCCGTCGTTACAGTTTTCTTAAATACGGCGAGGGCAGAAGCACCATAGTTACCCTTAAAAACAGCTTTCACGGCAGAACCGTTACAACCCTTGCCGCAACAGGTCAAGATACCTTCCATACAGAGTTTGGCCCCTTTACCGAGGGCTTTGTATATGCCGAGGCAAATAACGTTGATAGCGTTATAAATCTCCTTAACGAGAATAAATGCTGTGCAGTTATGATGGAGCCTGTTCAGGGTGAAGGCGGAGTAATGAAACTTAACGATAGCTTCGTTAAGGCGATTTTCGATTACTGTAATGCCAACGATATTCTTGTAATCTTCGACGAGGTTCAGACAGGAAACGGCAGAACAGGAAGTCTTTACGCATTTCAGCAGTTTGGCATAATGCCCGATATCGTTTCAACTGCAAAGGGTCTGGGCGGCGGCCTTCCCATAGGTGCTACAATGATGGGAGAAAAGGTAGAAAATACCCTTACTCCCGGTTCTCACGGCTCCACCTTCGGAGGTAACCCCATAGCCTGTGCAGGCGCCTACAGCATAATATCACGAATAGATGATAAGCTTCTCGAGGGAGTAAAATCCAGAAGCGAATATATATTTAGCGAGCTTTCAAACGCTAAAGGCATAAAATCTGTCAGCGGCATGGGTCTAATGATTGGTCTTGAAACCGAAAAGGACGCCAAGGAAGTTGTTGCTGCCTGTCGTGAGAAGGGTGTGCTTGTGCTTACCGCCAAAGCTAAGGTAAGACTTCTTCCTCCCCTCAATATTCCCGAAAGCCTGCTAAAGAAAGCCATAGAAATAATCAAGGAGTGTGTAAAATAATGGCAAAGCATCTGCTTAAACTTATGGATCTTTCCGAAAAGGAAATTACCGATATTTTAAACCTTGCCGACCAGCTTAAATATGAGAAAAAGCATGGAATAGAGCACCCCCTTCTTAAGGGTAAAACCCTTGGTATGATATTCCAGAAATCTTCCACCCGTACCCGCGTATCTTTCGAGGTAGGTATGTATGACCTTGGCGGCTCTGCACTTTTCCTTTCCTCTCGTGATCTTCAAATTGGAAGGGGAGAGCCTGTTGAGGATACCGCCCGCGTGCTTTCCGGCTATCTTGACGGAATTATGATCCGTACCTTCGAGCAGTCGGAGGTAGAGGCCCTTGCCGAGTATGGAAATATCCCAATAATTAACGGTCTTACCGATTATTGCCATCCCTGCCAGGTCCTTGCCGACCTTATGACCTTTCGCGAATTCAAGGGCAATTTTGCAGGCAAAAAAATGTGCTATATCGGTGACGGAAATAATATGGCAAACAGCCTTATCGTTGGCGGAATCAAAATGGGTATGAAGGTTGCCGTGGCTTGTCCCGCCGATTATCAGCCCGATGCTGAAATAATGAAGTGGGCCGCAGAAAACGGCGATTTCACCTGCACTCCCGACATTCTTGCCGCCGCTAAAGATGCCGACGTAATTTATACCGACGTGTGGGCCTCTATGGGACAGGAGTCCGAAAAGGCCGAGCGTGAAAAGATGTTTAAGGGATACCAGATAAACGACGAGGTTATGGCTGTTGCCTCTAAGGGCGCAATGGTTCAGCATTGTCTGCCCGCTCATCGCGAGGAAGAAATTACCGCAAAGGTCTTTGAGGAACACGCAGAGGAAATCTTTGCCGAAGCCGAAAATCGTCTCCATGCGCAAAAAGCCGTTCTCGTAAAACTTATGGGAAATAACTAAATTTCAAAGGGATATGTGTTTTGTACACATATCCCTTTAGTTTTTATATGACTAATAGTGAATAATTCAATTTCGGGAAGCGCAAATAGTAACGCTACCCCGATGAAGGCCGGCATCTTTCTTTATAAAAACAAGTATAATGAAATTATTAAAAAACATTCTTATTAAAACTTGAAATAGGTAATTGCTTGTGCTAAAATGCGTGTAAAAGAGCTGGAGGTAACAATTATGAAGCCATCGAAACTTATCAAAGCAAAGGTTGTAGTAGTGGGTGGAGGCGTCGCAGGCTGTGCGGCCGCACTTGCCGCTGCAAGAGAAGGTGTAAGCACCGTTTTGTTCGAAACTTCGGGAGTGCTTGGTGGTCAGGCAGGTCTCGGTATTGTTACCCCGCTGGATTCCCGCTTTACTAATTCGGGTGAAAGCTTTGGCGGAATACTTAAAGAAATAAGCGACGAGGTTTGCGTCCTCTCCGAAAAATACTGTACAAACAATCCAAATGAGGGCGACCATTGGCAGATTTCTGCACCCCATATTGTTAAATACGTTCTGCTTAAAAAACTTTGTGATGCCGGTGTTGAGATAAGGTTTCATTCTACTCTTTGTGATGTAAATACTGAAAATGGTAGAATTACAAAAATAATGGTTTTGGAAAAATCGGGTTTTTCGGAAGTTTCGGCCGACGTTTTTATAGACGCAACGGGAGACGGCGATCTTTTCGCACTGGCAGGCTGCAATTTTTCCTTGGGAAGCGAAGCAGGTGTATATTCTGCCCTGTCGGCAAGCGGTTTGGATAAACGACACGATTCAACCGAGAAATATGAAGGCGCACAGGGTGTAATGCAGCCGGTATCAATATTCTTTACTATGGGCGGAGTCGATTACGAAAAAGCATCTGCTCTTAATAATAAGCATCTTCGTTTCGGCGACTATGGAATAACTAAAGAAAAGTTCGAGAAATGGGAGTTTGCAAATACTTGCGGCTTCGAAATCTCCGATGATTCGGTACCCACACCCCAAGGAAGGGTGCTGGTTTCCAGAGGAACAAAAAGTGACGTAGCGGTTATAAATATGTCGCGCGTTGTCGGCATAAACGGTACAGATGCCGACAGTTTAAACGAAGGGGAGATAAAAGCTCAGCTTCAGCTTATAGCTATTGTAGATTTTCTGCAGAAGTTTGTTCCCGGATTCGAGAAAAGCTATCTTATCCAGTCGGGAGCTACCTTGGGAGTACGTGAGACCAGACGTCTTATCGGTGATTATGTTTTAAACGGTAACGACGTAATAACCTGCCAAGACTTTACCGATGCCGTTGCAAGGGGTTCTTATATTATTGATTTGCACGACCCCAAGGGTAAATCTTCCGCGGTGGGTGGAAATATTAAAGGTGATTTTTATGAAATCCCGTACAGATGCCTTATATCAAATGATATAGAAAACATTCTGGTATGCGGAAGGTGCATTTCGGCCGACCATATCGCCCACGCCAGTACAAGGATTCAGGGTACCTGTATCCTCACAGGTGAGGCGGCAGGCACAGCAGCAGCTATGTCGGTTAAACGCGATATATTACCCGTAAAATTAAACGGTGAAGATGTTCGCAAACAGCTTAAAGCTAATAAAGTGAATATATAAGTAAACGCCCTATGGTTATTCCATAGGGCGTTTTAAGTTAAATATATGCCGATATTTTTCGTTTTTTTAAGTAAGACTATTCTTTATCGCTTCAAGCGATTCGTCGCTGATTACGTGTTCAATTTTGCAGGCATCGTTAGAGGCCGTTTCGGGAGAAACTCCCAGTTTAACCAAAAATTCTGTAATAATAGTATGTCTGGAAAGAATTTTTTCAGCGGTTTTCAGTCCAAACTCAGTAAGACTTAAAAAACCGTCCTTATCGGCAACAACGTATCCGCCTTCCTTTAAAAGACCGATGGCCCTGCTTACGCTGGGCTTTGAATATCCCATATATTCACCAACATCAATGGCGCGCACGTTACCTTGCTTTTTTGTTAGAATAAGTATGGTTTCAAGATACATCTCGCCCGATTCTTGTAAATTCATAAAAAACTCCTTAAAAATAGTAAAGTAATTATAACATATGTATAAAAAACTTGCAACATCAAAAAATTTTGGAAAAAACTGTTGACAAAAAGGGGAGCGAAGAGTATAATTTCTATGTGGTTAGCGGAGGCTAACCGCATAATCACGCATTTGCCCGAGCTTGGAGGAAGGTATGAATCTTAAAATGGCTAAGGCCGGAGAAGAGTATATCGTTAAGCAAATAATGACCGACGATGAAGAGCTGGACGCATTCCTCTTTTCTTTAGGTTGCTATGCCGGTCAGCCAATCACTGTAATTACCCATCGCAAAGGCGGATGTACTGTTTCCATAAAAGATGGACGTTATAATATTGATAATCAGCTTGCAGAAGCTATTATTATATAATCTGTTAATTATTGTGGGTATCACCCACAATAATTTTTAAGGGTTAGTTAGCCGTCGCTAACCGACGAGGGAGGATTTTTATGAGAATTGCACTTACAGGCAATCCAAACAGCGGTAAGACCACGATGTATAACGCTCTTACCGGACGTAATGAAAAGGTTGGTAACTGGGCAGGCGTTACCGTAGAGAAGAAGGAAAGCCCCATAAAGAAAAGCTATTATGACGGTTACCTTACCGTTGTAGACCTTCCCGGAGCTTATTCAATGTCGCCCTTTACCTCTGAGGAGAGTGTCACAAGCACCTACGTGAAAAACGAGAATCCCGATGTTATCATCAACATTGTTGATGCTACCAATTTGAGCCGTAGCCTATTCTTCACCACCCAACTTTTAGAGCTTGGAATTCCTGTGGTTGTAGCTCTTAATAAAAGTGATATTAACAAGAAGAAGGACACTCAGATCGACGTTGAGGCTCTTTCTGCCAAGCTGGGATGTTCTGTTGTAATAACAGTTTCTACAGGTAGTGAAGGCCTTGCAGAGCTTGTTAAGGTTGCTGTGGAAAGCTGCGGAAAAGTACAGAAAGCCCCCTTCGTTCAGGGCGATATTGACCTTTCAGATAAGACTGCAGTAACCGTTGCCGATAAAAAACGCTTCGATTTTGTAAATGGTGTTGTAGCCGAGGTAGAGAAGCGCAAGGTGCTCACCAAAGATAAGAATTCTCAGGATAAAATCGATGAAATTCTCACTAATAAATGGCTTGGCATTCCCATATTTGCTGTTGTTATGTTCCTGGTTTTCTACATATCTCAGTCAACTCTGGGTACCTGGATTGCCGAAGGTTACGAGTTTGAGTCCGGCTTTGTCATACCCGGCTTAGTAACCCTTCTAGAAACGTTTCAGGGTTGGGTAGCTTCTCTTGTTTCGGGCGCAGCTCCCATACTGCAGGCCCTTCTTATTGACGGAATTATCGGCGGTGTTATTGCCGTTGTAGGTTTTCTTCCTCTGGTAATGGTAATGTATTTCCTCATTGCCCTTTTGGAAGATTGCGGTTATATGGCACGTGCCTCTGTCGTTCTCGATCCCATCTTCAAGCGTGTAGGACTTTCGGGCAAATCGGTTATTCCTTTTGTAATTGGTACAGGATGTGCGATTCCCGGTGTTATGGCTTGCCGTACCATCAGAAATGAGCGTGAGCGCAGAGCTACTGCTATGCTTACACCCTTTATGCCTTGCGGTGCAAAGCTTCCCGTTATTGCTCTGTTTGCAGGCGCATTCTTTGGCGATTCCGAGTGGGTCGGACCCCTTATGTATTTTGCAGGAATAGTTATTATATTCCTCTGTGCTCTTCTTATAAATAAGATTACAGGCTATAAGCACAGAAAATCGTTCTTTATAATAGAACTGCCTGAATATAAGCTTCCCAGCCTTTGGCGTGCTGCTCAGTCTATGTTATCCCGCGGATGGGCTTACATCGTAAAGGCAGGTACGATTATTCTTGTTTGCAATGCCGTGGTACAGATTATGCAGACCTTTACCTGGACTTTTGTAGAGGCCGAATCTGCAGATGCGTCCATCCTTGCAACTATTGCTACTCCTATTGCATATCTCATCGTTCCCGTTGTCGGTGTTTTTTCATGGCAGCTTGCAGCAGCCGCAGTTACCGGATTTATCGCTAAAGAAAACGTCGTAGGTACCCTTGCTGTATGCTTTGTAGGACTTGAGAATCTTATCGATATCGAAGAACTGGCCCTTATGGAAGGCGCCGGAGAAAGCGTAGCCGCAGCATTCGCAATCACCAAGGTTGCTGCTCTTGCATACCTTATGTTTAATCTTTTCACACCTCCTTGCTTTGCCGCAATCGGAGCTATGAACAGCGAAATGAAGAGTGCAAAATGGCTTTGGGGCGGAATTGCGCTTCAGCTTGGAGTAGGTTATACTATCGGTTTCCTCGTATATCAAATCGGAACATTGATTACCACAGGTGCTTTTGGTGAAGCATTTATCCCCGGACTAATTGCAGTTCTTATAATGGTTGCTATAGTGGTATTTATAATTGCAAAAAACGAGAAAGCCTTTAAAACTGAATATGCTTTAAATAAGGTATAATTATGGAAAACTATATAATAATTGGAATAGTTGTAGGTGCTGTCGGCGGTGCAATCAGGTATATTTTGAAGGCCAAAAAAAGAGGGGATAAATGTATAGGGTGTCCCCACGCTAAGCAGTGCGGCACTACTAAAAAGGATAAAGAATGTAGCTGTAACAGTAAATAAAACGAAGTGGAACAAATCACTCCCTAAAAAGGTGTTTGTTCCACTTTTTTTACTTGCTATATTTTTATAAATGGTTTATTATACCCTTAAGGAGTGATCTTGTGAAAAAGTATTTGTATCCTGCAGATATTCTGCTGCCGAAAAACGGATTCGAAAAATGGTCGGTTATTGCTTGCGACCAGTATACGTCAGATAGTAAATATTGGAGCGAGGTTGAAAAACTGGTTGGAAGTTCTCCGTCTACTCTACATCTCGTTCTTCCCGAAATATATCTTTCCGAAACCCAAAACAGGGTAGAAAATATAAACGCTTCTATGAAGAAATATCTTGAAAGCGACGTCTTTGTTTGCGAGAACAACTGTATGGTTTATATCGAACGAGAAATCACAGGCGGTGCAGTTCGCAAGGGCGTGCTCGGACTTCTGGATTTAGAAGATTATAAGTATGAATCCGGCTCTAAAACCCTTACCCGCGCAACCGAGCAGACGGTAGCCTCCCGCATTCCTCCCCGTGTTGCAATACGCAAGGATGCTCCTCTGGAGTTTCCTCACGTGCTTATATTTATTGACGATCCCGACGATACCGTTATGCAAACAGTAAGCAGTAAGAAGAATACGCTTAAAAAGCTTTACGATTTCGAGCTGATGCAAAATGGCGGACATATCGAGGGCTACAGAATAGATGAATCCGAACAGGATGATATTAACAAAGCTCTTTCCGCCTTGATTAAAGATGGTCTGCTTTTTGCAGTAGGCGACGGAAACCACTCTCTTGCCACAGCTAAAGAATGTTACAATCAAAATAAAAATGAGCTTGCAAGATATGCTTTGGTGGAGATTGTAAATATTCATAACCCCGCTATTGAGTTTGAACCGATTTACCGCGTGCTTTTCGGTGTAAATAAAGCAGAGGTGATGGATTATCTGATTAAGCGTAATTCCGATGTTGCAGGCGAGAAATCCCATAATTTCATTGTTATCGATTCTTCTGGTGAGGAAATGCTTTCCCTTGTTCCAACATCAAAACTGCCTGTAGGTACCCTTCAAGGTTATTTAGACGATTATCTCAGCGAGCACCCCGAGGTAGAAATTGACTATATCCACGGCATAGACGCTACTAAACAGCTTTGTGAAACCGAAAGCACAGTAGGCTTCATTTTTGATGGAATGAAAAAGGATGAGCTTTTTGACGCAGTAATTCTCGACGGCTCCCTCCCCAGAAAAACCTTTTCAATGGGTCACGCCGACGATAAAAGATTCTATCTTGAAGGCAGACGGATAAAATAATGAAGATGCTTTTTTTAGATGAGCATATTGTAGTTTGCATAAAGCCGTCAGGTGTACTTTCCACTAAGGATAGCTCCGGGAAGGCTAATATGCAGGATATGCTTTGCAGTGAGCTCGGGGTAAAAGAAGTTTTTCCCGTACATCGCCTCGATCGCGAGGTCTCAGGTGTAATGGTATACGCAATCAGCAAAGAGGCCGCAGCAAAGCTATCGGCTACTGTTTCAGACCATAATCGATTTATAAAAGAGTATTTAGCACTTGTGGAAGGCATTCCCGAAACCAAAGAGGGGATAATGGAAGACCTCCTTTTTAAAGATTCCTCAAAGAATAAAACCTTTGTTGTGAAAAAAGAACGTCGTGGAGTAAAGTGTGCCAAACTGGAATATCGTATTATAGAAATAATGGGCGATAAAACCCTTGTGAGGGTTAGACTTTATACAGGACGCACCCATCAAATAAGGGTACAGTTTGCATCTAGAAAAATGCCGATACTCGGTGACCGAAAATACGGCGGAAGAGAGAATGACGGTGGCATAGAACTGTATAGTTTTAGGCTTTCATTTGCCCATCCGATAAGTGGTGAAAAATTTGATTATCAATACATTCCGAAAACTTTGACGGAATATGTTAATTAGTAATTCTAATTCAGAAAATAAAAAATGCACACCAATAGGTGTGCATTTTGACTTGTTTACAGTTTTGAAAATCCGTAGGTGTTTACCAGAGCATCCAGTTTAACACCCTTTTTGCATAAAGGACATTCGTGGGCAGAGTAGGTAGCATAATCGGGAAGGTCCTTGGGATCAAAAGCAGAGTTAACGGGAATGTTGTTGCACTTGTCAACGGTTGCAAATATAGAGCCAATTCCAACAACCATACCGCCGTAGTAATTAACAGCCTCAATAGCTGCCTTTGCGGTGGTTCCTGTTACCACGGATGCCGCAAGAACAAGTACGTGTTTGCCCTGAATCATAGGTGACATATTGTCGCGGAAAATAATTTGGTTATTGGCAAGCTCAGGGGTTACAACGTAAATGGTTTTATGTGCATTTATGTTGTGGAAGTGGTTTTTTGTAAGCTCGTTTGCAAGGCAGGTTCCTATAACTTCGGTTCCGTCAAGACAAAGAATGGTGTCGATAACCGTATTAGCATTATAATAACTGAGAAGCTCCTGAGCTACCGCCTTTGCCTCGGATAGACGACTTTTCTGTGCAACTATGTCGATATAATAGTTTATGTGAGAGCGTCCTGTAGCAAAGTGACCCTTTGCAATACGAAGATACAGATTTTTACGTTTTGTTTCAAGTTTGTAGGTTTTGCTGGTTGGCATAGTTTCCTCCTGATTTTCAAAGGGCATTTTGCAAAGCGGAAACACCGCCTGCAAAAAGCCCTTTTTTTTATAATACTACAACTTTGTTCGAATTACAAGAAAAATTTAGTATGCTAAACTATTTTTTTAAAATATGGTAGTAATAGATGGGCAGTGCGCTCCAGCCGTGATAAAGACTTCCCACATTTTCAAACATAATTATCGCCTATAAATAAAGCCGGTTGAAAGATAACCGGCATATATCATTTAAAAAGATTACCACCTACGCTGTCGATAGCACAGATAAGCGGAAAATTATTAAATTGTAGCTTTTTAACCGATTCACAGCCCAGGTCATCAAAGGCGATAACCTCGCAGGAATCAATACAAGCAGCAGCAAGGGCACCTGCACCGCCTACCGCACAAAGATAAACGGCCTTATTTCTGCGTATTGCATCGCAAACCGAATCGCAACGCTCACCCTTACCAATCATACATTTAAGTCCCAAATCTAAAAGACGCGGAGCAAAAGCATCCATACGCGACGAAGTAGTGGGACCACAGCTGCCAATAGCCATTCCTTCGGGTGTGGGCGTAGGGCCAGCATAGTATATGGCTGCTCCGTCAATGGGAAAGGGGAGTGAATTGTTGCTGTTCAATGCTTCGACAAAACGCTTGTGTGCCGCATCACGGGCGGTATATACCGTTCCCGAAAGATAAATACGGTCTCCTGCGCGAAGATTTTCGGCTTTTTGCTTTAATTCTGCGGTGTTAAGATATATTTCGGCCATTATCCAAGCTTTGCGTACAGCTCGGCGAATTCTTCACTGATGACAGAAGAATCGTCGGTGTTTTTGTTTACACGGTTTTTAATATCTGAAAGGGAATTCTGAAGTCCGTCAAGACGGGTAACAAAGGACTGTGAAGCCGAAAGAATACCCTCGGCAACCTCCGAGGGTATTCTTTCGGCTTCACAGTCCTTTGT
>JAXJWR010000084.1:0-6169 GCA_036307905.1 Acutalibacteraceae bacterium | reverse complement strand
CCGCCGATACCCATACAGATAGAACCTATTTGCAGGTAAGATTTACCTCTCATTGTAGCGGCCGCAACAGCAGCACGTCCAAAGCGAAGAAGTTTTTCTTTTACGTCGTCGGGAATGGTTGTATCGTCAAGATCCTGTACCTCGTGTCCGTAAATACCAAAAGCTGGGAGACCCTTTTGAGCGTGTGTAGCAAGAACGGATGCTAGATAAACGGCACCCGGACGTTCGGTTCCGTTAAAGCCCCAAACAGCTTTAATTGTGTTAGGGTCCATATCCATAGTTTCAGCGCCATAGCACCAGCAGGGAGTAACGGTAATCGTTATATCAACTCCTGCCTTGCGAAATTTATCTGCACAGGCAGCGGCTTCACCAACACGACCAATGGTTGTATCTGAAATAACAACCTTAACAGGCTCGCCGTTTGAATAACGGAGATTTTCCTCGAACAGCTTTGCTGCACGTTTTGCCATATTCATAGTTTGGTCTTCAAGTGATTCACGCACACCGAGAACTCCTCGTCTGCCATCGATAGTTGGACGAATTCCAATAACGGGATAATCACCGATAAGTCTGTTTTCTGCCATAGAATTATACCTCCAAATTCATTTGCTACTTGTATTATAATTGAATTTATGCTAATATGCTTGTAGAATTTTCACATTTAATTGTTCTATATTATCTTTTTGAGGTAAATATAATGAAACATAGCGAATTTATAGAAAACAAACAACGTGGTAGCAGAGATATGCCAATACAGTTATATAGGATTGATGCATCACATCCTGAGTATGTTATGCCTCTTCATTGGCAAAAGGAACTTGAAATTATTCGTGTAATATCTGGCACTTTTATGCTGTTTATAAATAATCATCCCTATGTTTTAAATACCGGAGATATTGCTTTTGTAAACTGTAAGCATCTTCACCGAGGTGTTCCTCAGAATTGTCGGTATGACTGTATAGTTGTTGATTTAAGCCTACTAAATAAAAAAGGAAACAGCACCATTTCGTCGTATATTGAACCGCTTATGGAAGGTACACTTCTAATTCGCACACTTTTTAATTTTGATGGTTCAACTCTATATGCTACAATCAATTCCTTATTTTTACTTCTAAGCGATAAGTCTCCCTATAATGAGTTATCGGTTATCGGTTCTCTTTATACGATACTGGCTCAGCTGTATTCGTGCAAGTATATATCCAAAAACGCACAATCCAAAAAAGGAGCCACACAGACTGCCGCCATATCGGAAGTTGTAGATTGGATAGAGGAGAATTATACCGAGCACATTACCCTTGCAACTTTATCCGAAATGGTTGGAATGACGCCAAATTATTTTTGCAGAATATTTAAAGAATACACAGGCAAAACACCGATTGAATACGTTAATATTGTTCGGATAGATGCCGTGTGTTTTGATATATTGTACGGTAGACAAAATATTACTTCAGCCGCTGTCAATAACGGCTACAACGACCTTAGTTATTTCTGTAAAGTATTTAAAAAACTGAAAGGAATTTCAGCTAAAGCTTACGCGCAGAAAATGCATCGGGAGGAAAAATAATTGACAAGAACCGAAACTGTTACCTTAACAAATATGTGTATGATTTATGACGATAACGGAAACATTCTTGTACAGAACAGAAAAAATACGGATTGGCCGGGCATTACCTTCCCGGGCGGTCACGTTGAACCCGGAGAACCCTTTGCAGATGCCGTTGTTCGCGAAATACTTGAGGAGACAGGCCTTAAAATTTCAAATCCCGTACTGTGTGGTGTAAAAGACTGGATTATTGATGAAAAATCAAGATATATGGTTCTCCTTTATAAAACTAATAGTTTTTTCGGACAACTTCGTTCTTCAGATGAAGGAGAAATGCTTTGGATTCCTACTGAAGAAATTTATAAAATGAATCTTGCAAACGATATGGAAGAACTGCTTGAAATCTTTATGTCAGACAGTAAATCTGAACAATTTTTTGAAAAAATTAACGGAAAATGGCGAATGAAGATTATTTAACATATAATTTGCTAAAAAAGTTGTATATATAATACTTTTGTGATATAATTTTTTGGCGATTTAGAGGTGGTTAAATGAATAACAAACAAAATTTACATATACATTCAACCTATGCCGATGGTAGAGACACTCCCGAGGAAATGATTGTCGAAGCGATAAACAGGGGATTTGATTCTATTGGTTTTTCCGAGCACACCTTTATGTACTTTTCGGATTCCACAAAGCAAATGAAAATTGAGAATATGGATGCGTACAAGGCTGAAATACTTTCGCTTAAAGAAAAATATAAGGGTGTTATAGATGTTTTTTGCGGCCTTGAATTCGAATACTTTTCTGAAGTTGACGCAGATGGATACGACTATCTTATAGGGTCATTACATTACCTGTATATTAACGATTATCCCCGTGGATTTGATCGTAGCCTTGAAGTTACCGTTGATTATTTAAATACATATTTCGACGGTAACGCAATGAAGTTTGCGCGTGAATACTATAAAACTATTTCTACTCTTCCAACGCGTGGCAATTTCGATATTGTCGGCCATTTTGACCTAATCACCAAAAATAACGAAAAAGGCAACTTCCTGGATGTTTCTTCAAAAGAGTACCTTGATATGGCGAAAGAGGCAATACACGCTCTTAAAGGAAAAATACCTCTTTTTGAGCTTAATACCGGGTGTATCCCAAGGGGTTATCGAAGCACGCCGTATCCTCAACCCGAACTTCTTCGTGAGTTTTATAACTGCGGATTTGGTGTAGTAATTACTTCGGATTGTCATAACAAGAATTATATTGATACTTACTTCGATGAAGGAACAGAACTGCTCAAATCTGTAGGCTTTAAATCAAAATATATTCTTACAAGCAACGGATTTAAAGAGGTTGCATTATGAACGTTCTTACAATAATTATTATTTTTTTCTTTTCTCTCGGAGCCTTGGATAAAATTATGGGCGACAGGTTTGGCTTAGGCCCCGAATTTGAGAAAGCGTTTAAACTCTTTAGTTCTATGGCTCTCTCTATGCTTGGTATGCTTGTGCTGGCTCCTGCTATCGGAGTTTGGCTAGAGCCATTCTTTGGATGGTTTTATAACACGCTTGGCATCGACCCTTCAATCATTCCTGCATCGCTTTTTGCTAATGATATGGGTGGAATGACCTTAGCACAAGCCGTTTGTAAGAATTCCGAAATCGGAAATTTTAACGCTTTTGTTGTGTCCTCTATGATGGGTTGCGTAATTTCCTTTACCATTCCGTTTTCAATAGGTGTTGTACAACCGTATCAGCATAAAGAACTGTTTATCGGTTTACTTTGCGGAATTGTTACCATCCCTGTTGGCTGCTTTGTTTCAGGGTTTATGTGCGGACTTGATTTTATTTCTAACATATTAAACCTATTACCGCTGATTATTCTTTCGGTAATAATTGTTATTGGTCTTATATTTGCTCAGTCGGTTTGTATCAAGGTTTTTTCGGCCTTTGGTTTCATAATGAAGGTAGTCCTCATTCTCGGACTTGTATGTGCAATGTTCACCTTCCTAACAAAGATTACAATTAACGAGCATTTTGATACCCTTGAAAACGCATCTTTCATTTGTGTTAATGCCTGTGTTACGCTTTCGGGCGCTCTTCCGTTTATGTTTGTAGTTACTAAACTGTTAAGTAAACCACTTAATAAGCTTGGTTCTTTAATTGGAATTAACGCAGATTCTGCGGCAGGCTTCATGTCCACACTGGTAACCAACGCTCCGACCTTTGGAATTATGGATAAAATGAATAAAAAAGGTGTAGTGCTGAATTCTGCATTTGCTGTTTCAGCCGCATTCGCCGTTGGCGGACATCTTGCAATTACTATGGCCTTCGATGGTCGCTACGTTTTACCTATGCTTGTGGGTAAAATAGTATCGGGAATTACGTCTGTTGCGCTTGCAATGCTAATTTATAAAGATAAAACAGAATACAATATTGATAATACATAAAATAACGCCGCAACATTTAGTTGCGGCGTTATTTTATTTGTCTTCAGATTTATGTTTTTTCATTTCAAAATGTATCAAAACACTCAAAAGGGCACGAAGGAGTATCACCGCACCCAGAACAAGCAGCTCACTAAGTTCGCGTACAAGCACAGTTTTTAGTATTTCGGCAGCCATTTTGAATTCGAGACCTGTTGCAAGACCCGTTGCAAAATAAAACTGTATATTATGATTTTTATGGAAAAATGTGTTTTGAATATACCACCAAAACGACCGAATACCACTCCATCCAACAACAAAAATACCCATAATTTCAAGCGCGGCAATAAGATAGGGAAGTGATAGTTCCATAATATGTTCTAAAATGTTCATAACGTCCTCCTAGATATAATATCCTTCTGTTGATAAATATCGTGAACCTGTGTCAGGCAAAATCACTACTATTTTTTTGCTTTTATTTTCGGGCATATTAGCAAGCTTATAGGTTGCTGCAAGAGCAGCACCGGACGAAATACCGACGAGAAGGCCGTCAGTCTTAGCAACGTTTCTGCCAAAATTATAAGCTTCTTCGTCTGTAACGGTTATTACTTGGTCTATAATGTTCTTGTCTAAAATATCAGGTATAAAACCGGCGCCAATGCCCTGTATTTTATGGCTTCCGGGTTTTCCGCCGGACAAAATAGGAGAGGACGCAGGTTCAACCGCAATAATTCTTATACTATCTTTTTTTGATTTTAAATACTTTCCTGTTCCCGTTACAGTTCCGCCGGTACCTGCTGCCGAAACAAGGATATCAACTTCTCCCTTTGTGTCGTCCCAAATTTCAGGCCCTGTTGTTTCAAAATGAGCGGATGGATTGGATGGATTGGTAAACTGGCCCATCAAAAGCGAGTTTTCAATAGTATTCGCAAGTTCCTCGGCCTTTTCAATAGCGCCTGCCATGCCTTTTTTTCCATCGGTAAGAATTACATCAGCACCATATGCTTTTATAAGCTTAATTCGCTCCTGCGACATTGTATCGGGCATAGTAATTATTACTTTGTATCCCTTAGAAATACCTATTGCGGCAATTCCAATACCAGTATTACCCGAAGTGGGTTCAATAAGAGTGGCACCTTGTGATATTTTATCGCTATTTTCGGCATCTTGTATCATCTTAAGTGCAACCCTGTCTTTTATAGAACCGGCGGGATTTAAAAATTCAAGCTTAGCATATATTTCAGCAGTAACAGAGTATTCTTTCTCAAACCCGTAAAGCCTTAGAAGGGGAGTACCGCCTACAAGTTCTTCAAATGAATGATAAAGCATATTAAATCTCCAAATTTAAAGTTTCTATGTGATGATTATACCAAATTGACATATCAAAATCAAATACAATCGCCATAATGGCAACTATTTACTCTTTTGTCCACAAACCTGATACATTCTATCGTCTGAAATCTTAACCGTAACAGTAAGATATTTGCTCATAATTTCTGCAAGCTCTTCGGCTTCCATAAGTTTTATGGAGACGTCAGAAGCGCCGCTTTCGTGAATACGGTCTATTTGTTTTTTACTCATTCCGTGAGCAATTGACAAGATTCCGTCAGAACTCAGCAACTCCGACAGTACTTTAATTGTTTCTTCAGGATTTTTGAAGTGAGGGAATGCGTTATATATCATTATGCGGTCGAATTTAGTGTCGAAATTGCAATTATTTACATCTCTGCAAATAAAGTGAATATTTCCTGCGTCCGAAAACTTATGTTTAGCAATTTCAATCATTTTTGGGGAGATGTCGATGGCAGTAACTTTTTTGACTTCTCTTTTTATATAGTCAGGTATTATAACACCGGTTCCGCAAGCAACGTCTAAAATGGTGTTTCCACGGGTAATTTTGGCATTATTAAATATTTCGTCAATAACTAGATTGTCTTTAATCATCTCGTCATCCCAAGTAAGGGCTGCTTTATCAAAAAAATCTATAATTTTTGTTTCGTCCATAGAACCTCACCACAATTTTTTATTTTTATTATACACTAAAAGTGCTGAAAATGTAAACCCTTCTGTAGTTTTTTGTAAAACACTTGACTTTTTTCTCGTTGTATATTAAAATAAGTGAACGCGCAAACATAAAACATATACTTGCGGGTGTGGTGGAATGGCAGACACGCTGGTCTTAGGAACCAGTGCCT
>JAXJWR010000083.1:0-2738 GCA_036307905.1 Acutalibacteraceae bacterium | reverse complement strand
GTGGCATAGGAATATTCGTGCTCGCACACGGCAATAAGGCAAATTTTTTGGCCGCCCGCTTCGGTAAAATAGTTTTTACGGCTGTCGTCATAATTTTTGCCGTAGCCGGTATAGGTTAAGCCTGCGCGGTGGAGGTGGGCAAGGGTGTCAGCTACGCCCTTTTTGCCGAAATCGAAGATATGGTTGTTGGAAAGTCCGCAAACCGAAACACCAAGGGCCTTTAAAACGTCGGCAGTGCCGCCCGAAGCCTTAAGGCAGGGGCCGAATTTTTCAATTTCCTCCTCGCTGTCGGTAAGGGCAACCTCAAGATTTACAAAGCTGAAATCAGCCTCGCTGAAAAGGTTCTGAACCTCCTTTGAAAAGAGAGCATCTATGTCCTTTTTTGCAAAATAAGGATTGGAAAGAGGGGTCGGGGAAAGGTCTCCCACAAGCAGAAGTTTCATACAGCATCCTCCGTTGTGATGTTATAAAAACATTATATTCCCCTGAGTTGCCGATTTCAAGTGCTGTTTAAAATAATAAGTATTAAAATTTTATTGACTTAAAGCGCTAAATATTATATAATAATGCAATATATTGGAAAAATATGTTCAAATCAATCTTTTAGAGGTGTAAAGAATGCATTGGTCAGAAGAAATAGCACAAAAAATAATCGAAAGAAACCCGAATAAGGAGGAATACGTCTGCGCCGCAGGTATATCCCCCTCAGGCTCTATCCATATTGGAAACTTTCGCGATATTGCCACCAGCTACTTTGTAGTTAAGGCACTTCGCAAAATGGGTAAAAAGGCTCGCCTTCTCTTCTCTTGGGACGAATTCGACCGTCTTAGAAAGGTTCCCGTAAATGTTGCCGCCATCACCGAAGGTTTTGATAAATATATAGGACAGCCCTACGTAGACGCTCCCGACCCCTTCGGCTGCTGCGAGTCCTACGCAAAGCATTTCCAGAACGAGTTTGAGGCTTCTATAAAGAAGTTCGGCATCGATATGGATTATCGCTATCAGGCAAGCCAGTACAGAAGCGGAAAATATGCAAAACATATTATTCACGCCCTTAAAAACAGAGAAAGAATTTTCGACATTCTCGATTCCTTCCGCACTCAGGATGCCACCGAGGACGAGAGAAAGAACTATTATCCCGTAGGAATCTACTGCGCACATTGCGGCAAGGATACCACCAAAATAACCTCCCTCTCCGACGATTGCACCAAGGCCACCTACGAGTGTGCCTGCGGCCATAAGGGAGAATTCAATTTCGAAACCGACTTTAACTGCAAGCTCGCCTGGAAGATAGACTGGCCTATGCGCTGGATGTTCGAGGGGGTTGATTTTGAGCCGGGCGGAAAGGACCACGCATCCCCCACAGGCTCCTATCAGACCAGCCGCATAATCGCAAAGGAAATCTTCGATTACGAGGCTCCTCTTTTCCAGGGCTACGAGTTTATTGGTATCAAGGGCACCACAGGTAAAATGTCGGGCTCTTCGGGACTGAACCTCACTCCCGACACCCTCCTTAAGCTCTACGACCCCGAAATAATCCTTTGGCTCTACTCTAAAACCGAGCCTACAAAGGCCTTCAATTTCTGCTTCGACGATGAAATTCTTCGTCAGTATTTCGAGTTCGACCGTATGATGAACGCTTTTGTTACAGGCAAGGCCGACGAGCATATTTCTTCCATTATGGAAGGCGCTCTTATCGAGGGCAGAACAGCCGAAACCGTTTCGATGCAGCTTCTTGTATCTTTAGGCTCTATTGTTGACTTTAACGTGCCTATGCTGGAAACCGTATTTGAGAAAATCGGTACCCCCTATAAGTACGAGGAATTCAGCGAAAGACTTGAGCGTGCTAAATTCTGGCTGGAGCAGTGCTCTCCCGAAAGTGTGAACAGACTTCGCGAAACCCGTAATTTCGCGGTGTACGAAGAACTGGACGAGCAGGAAAAGGCCGCCATTAAGATGCTGTTCGAGTATCTTTCTACCGATGGCTACACCCTCGACGACCTTAATACCGAGCTTTATGCAATACCCAAGCGCATCTACGGCGAGGATATGGATAGTAAGGCGCTGAAAGGCATCCAGGGTAAATTCTTCAAGAACGTTTATAAGCTGCTTATAGATAAGGAGCAGGGCCCCCGTCTTTATCTCTTCCTCTTTGCTGTTGAGAAGGAGCGCTACGTAAAGCTTCTCGACTTCTCCTTCCCTCAGACCGAGGAGGAAAAGGAGCTTGACGCCAAGGCTGCCGCCGAGGAAGAGGCTAAAGCTAAGGCAGAAGAGCCCAAGGCCGAGCCTATTAAAGAGCAGATTTCCATCGACGAGTTCGACAAGGTAGATATGCGTGTTTGCAAAATCTTAAAGGCAGAGGAAATTAAAAAATCTCATTCCTGCCTGAAACTCACCCTCGACGACGGACTTGAGGGCAGAGTAATCGTTTCTTCCATTAAAAACGAGTATACTCCCGAACAGCTTGTAGGTAAGAAGATAATCGTTATTGCAAATCTTAAGCCTGCAAAGTTCTCGGGCGTACAGTCAAACGGTATGCTCATCGCCGCCACCGCTGAGGAGTGCGGCTGTAAGGTAATCTTCGTGGACGACAGCGTTCCCACCGGAACCGCCATCCACTAGAATATTGAGGTGTAAAATATGACAGAACAAATATGGCACATAATCGCCTTTGCCGTGTATTTTATTTTAGTGCTCGGCATCGGTTTCGTGTTTTTCTTTAAATCCAAGGGCGGCGG
>JAXJWR010000082.1:0-4582 GCA_036307905.1 Acutalibacteraceae bacterium | reverse complement strand
TTCTTTGCGCCTGCATCAATGTGAGCCTGGCTCTTGTCCTTGGAGCAGTAGAAACCGGTGCACTCGAGAACTACGTCGATGTCGAGCTCGCCCCAGGGAAGATCCTTAGCGTCCTTCTCAGCATAAATCTTGAGAGTCTTGCCGTCAACAGTGATGGTACCTGCTTCGTCGTCAGCCTCTACAGTGTGAAGAGCTTCGCCGATTCTTCCGCAGTAACCGCCCTGTGCAGTGTCATACTTAAGAAGCTGAGCAAGCATAGAGGGCTTGGTGAGGTCGTTGATAGCTACTACATCGTAGCCCTCAGCGCCGAACATCTGACGGAAAGCGAGACGACCGATACGGCCGAATCCGTTAATTGCAACTTTAACCATTGGAATATTCCTCCTAAAAAATTTTTTACGTAACTATTTTAACCTAAAACTTCGAATTTTGCAAGATGTTCGTTTAATTTTTAACGATATTTTTATAAAAATTCAAAAATTCGGAATAAATTACAAGAAACCCCGAAATAATTCGGGGTTTTTATGCCATTTAACAATATATTATGTCGGATTTCTGGGTTTTATCAGCACCAACTTGGTATACACAATACACACAATGCTTAAAATCAGCGAAATTGCAGCCGTTATCTGCTGGGCATATACCGAAAGTCCAAAAAGCGAATTGTTGTTTTTTTGCACATAATCGATAAAGGGACTAATCGCAAGGGTGGTTACAAAACCTGCAAGTCCCCCCAGCACCTGAGTGATTGCAAGGGAGTCGGCACGCTTCTCTTCAGAGACGAAATCGAAAACGAGGTTTATCATCGAGCTGTTAATTCCGCCATAAGCCATAGCTATCAAAATATTATAACCTGCCATAGTAAAGTAGCCGTTTTCGGGCCCCGAAATCGCAACAAAGAAAAATGCAACAACAGCAACACCAAAACACAGCAAATCCATTTGTGCGAAGGAGTGCTTGTCTGCATATGCGCCCCAGAAACGTGAAATCAAAATTCTCGCAAGACTTCCCAAAGCTGTAAATATAGTAATCAGCGTAAGACTAAATCCGAGGTCGTGAAGATTATAGGTTGCCAGAAATGGTGTGGTAGAATAGTTGGCAATGTTCCATAGTACAAAAAGCAACGAAACCTTTAGTATGTTGGGGTCTTTTATAAGAGATTTAACGCTCTTTAAAAAGTTTTCGCTTTTTATATCGGTGTTAACCTTTTCTACCGAGAAGGCCATAGTAAGGGTGTGCAGTATAGTAAGCACAAACATGGTAACAGCACAAAGAATAAGTGCGTTAGAAATTTCTCCTTTTGCCTTGAAATAGTCTACAACGGCACCCATACCAAAAGAGAAAATCATACCCAAAAACAGGGAAACAATCTCCTTGTTTGCTGTGAACAGGCCACGCTCCTTATCGTCAATAAGGGACATAAACCAATTAATTTTTTTAGGATGGGCAATATAATAAAGCAGGTACGCCAAAAGGATTGTTGCAACGAAAACAACCTTTAAAAGCATATTGCTTTTTTCCGGCAGAGGTATAACAAACAGCAGGGTAAAAAGAAGCTGATTTGCAATGCTCAAACCCAAAACAAGGGGTTTACAGCGCTTAGGCCTTATGGCGATGGATATGAGCTGGAAAATATATCCCAAAGAAATAAAAGCAGAGATAATTCCCGTAAGCGCATCCGACATTCCCAGTTTTTCCGTAAGGGTAGCCAGAAATGAACCCGCAACCATAATAGAAATAAAATATTCCAGTGCGGCTTCCCATACGTATAAATTTTTACTTCGTTTAATTGCTTTTTCCATAAAATCACCGTTTAGATATTATCAAAATAGTTTCATATAGTCAATCGAATTGACATCGAAAATTTTTCGATATTATAAACGGTGTTATTTTTATTATTTGTTTATATCATCAATAATCGCTTCGGCACATTTTATTCCGTCAACAGCAGCCGACATAATACCTCCCGCGTAGCCGGCACCCTCGCCTCCCAGCGCGATAATCTCATTTCTGGTGCTCTTTATAACACCGGACAGTATATCGGTGCCTATGTGAGGCTTTCCGTTCGAAAAGGTTTCTGCGCCCCCTTCGCCAAACTACACGTTGGATTCGGGTTTTATGCCATTTAATAATACAGCGTGTGGTTTTGGCTCTTAAATTTGCTAAATATGAAAAAACGGAGGCATCATCTATTACTGAAATGAAATATTGCAGATTAGACTCACAAACATATAAATCTTTATACTAGTTGATTTTTGGCACTATTCACCAAATTATATTGTTGACACATGGTAAAAAATGTGATATATTATAAATATAAAATTATTCAGGGGGGAGATACCGATGTATTCTTTTAACATTAAAATAAAGTGAAAAAAGGAGATTAACATATGAAAATAACAAGCATTACAAGAATTTTTTCAACTGTATTAGCAATATCGTTAATTATCAGTACATCTTTATGTTTTAATGTAGCAGCAAAGTCAACAGGGGAACAAATGTTGCATTCTTTTACGGCGGGTGTATGGAAATCTACAGAACAATATACTGTTGAGGCTGATTCGACCGCTACGAGAGGAAATACCACAGTTTCCTTTAGCCGAATGAGCACCTTGACTACCGCTTTTGCAGCTAACAATTCCCGTGCATTTGAGGTTAAGGTGTATGATGACGACGGATTATATTCATCAGATGATTTAATTGTAACATATACTGTAAACTTTACCGGCAGAACGATTACTAGAGTGTGGACTAGGGCTATTAATGGGTCGGGAAGCACACAAATAGATGATGGTTCCGGAAATGATGCGGGAGAATTGTTCATTAAATATAGAATGACAAAAATGAGTGGCGATAGCGGTTCTACTGTTGGTGACGGATTTTTCTATTATAACATAAAAATATCTTGATGCTGTTTTAAATATAAACATTGATTAAGTTGAAAAGCTCGCATTACAAACTGCTTACAGAAGTAATGCGGGCTTTTTAAAAAGGAGCAACACCTGTATGAAACGATTTATTTGTATTTTTTTAGCTGTTCTATTAATCTTTTGTTGTGTAGGATGTGATTCCAAAACAGACCAGACTTTTAAATACAATGCAAAAACAGTATGTTATATGGATGATGAAGGTTGGCTAACCTTTTTTTCTAATGAGTATAACGATAACGACTATAACTCCTTTTTGTACAATGCCTACAATTTAAAGTATAAGTATTTGGACGGTTATGATATGGAGGTTGTGGATTACGTAAGCGGGGAAGTAGTCGATAAAGTCCGACCCGATTTGCCGTATTTGAACTGTAAAGAGGAATATAATACTGAAATCGTCAAAATTGATGATTTTTTTAGAAAAAAAGCTTATAAAGATATAATTACGCTAGACGATTTAAACGAACTGAAAATAACTTATATCGATAAGAATGATTTACTTGGGCTTTTTAATAAAATGATTAAAAGCCAACCGTTGCCCGACGGTAAGTATAATGCTATATCTGAGGCAGATATTGTTCAGGAATGGGAAACCAACAATTTTCAAGACGGATGGCAGGTTGGTTACTACGTTTCTCACGGAGTAATAATGGCGATACATATTGAATTTTTAAAAGAAGGACGTTATATTTCAGATGATGGAGAGCTTTTGGGTAATGATACAACAAAGATATATGAGTGTATCAAGAATATAGAAGCATCTGTTGTGAATAGCAATAATTTCGCCGTAGATTTTGAGACCCCGCAGTATGACAGTGTTTCTTTTGATAATTTAAAGGCATTATTAGCATCAATAGATGCCGGAGGCGACCAATGATTTTATGCGAAAATTTAGGGAAAAGTTACGGCTCAAACGAGGTGCTGAAAGATTTTTCGTATTCGTTTGGCGACAACGGCTTTTACTTGTTGTTTGGGCCCAGTGGGTCCGGAAAAACTACATTAATAAATATTATATGTGGAGTCCTGTCATTTGAAGAAGGCACCGTTTTGATTGATGAAGAAATATTTAGCGGTACGCCTCATTGGGATATGGTTAGGGATAAAATCGGATATGTAACCCAACAGGTTCATTTTGTTGACTACCTTACCGTAAGAGAAAATTTGCTTTTAGCATCTGCAGATGATAACGCAATTCAAGAATTACTTATGAAATATGGACTATATAACAGACTTAACGATTTTCCTGCAGAGTTAAGCGTTGGGGAAAGGCAACGCATAGCTATTATACAAGAGGTTTTGACAAACAAGGAAATTCTTTTGTTGGACGAGCCTACAGCATCCTTAGACCCTGAAAACAAGCTAATCGTTTTCGAAATGCTTAAAGAACTCAGCAAAAAAAAATGTGTCATTTGCAGTTCTCACGATAAACAGGCAAAAAACTATGCTGATGATATCATAAATTTTAAAGATATTTCAATCAATGGTATGACAAAAGAACCAACACAGGATATTTTGAATTCTGTTTCAAAGAAAGAAAAATCAGTTCAAAAAAAACTTCCTCTTTCCTATTTTACGAGGAAATGGTTTTCCTATAAAGGACGTGCAAAGGGCGCTAAGATAGTTTTGAATATTATATTAATTCTGTCTATTAT
>JAXJWR010000081.1:0-5705 GCA_036307905.1 Acutalibacteraceae bacterium | reverse complement strand
TCCGCCGGTCCTCTGTTCTACACCCATGAATACGATGAAGGCGATGTGCTGGAGCTGGCCGGTCTGACCATCAAGGTCATGCATACCCCCGGCCATACCGCAGGCTCGGTATGCTATATTGCCGAGGATGTGATATTCAGCGGCGACACCCTTTTTGAAGGAAGTATCGGCAGAACCGATTTTCCAACAGGTGATTTTGCAACTATAAAAAATTCCCTTAATAGGCTTAAAAATCTCGGATGCGATTATAAGGTGTATGCCGGTCACGGCAACCCTACAACCCTTTTTAGAGAAATTAAAAATAATCCTTATATGTAAAAGGAAGTTTATGAATCTTTGTAACATAAATCACGGCTTTAATTACGAGCTGGAAAAGCTCTGCCGTATATTTTTGCCCCACGAAAAAATCAATATTTTAAACGAAATCCGCGAGGATGAAGTATTTGCTGTTTGCAGTCTTGAAGATGACTTTGCAAAGGCTGAGCTTTCCTTTTACGGAAAAAACTTCAGCCAAACTGCAAAAATTCCTGAAAAGGACGAAAAAAGCTGCGAACTTACCCTTGCTACCTGTCTGTTTAAATGCTTTGTTTCGGCCACCGACTATTCTCCCGAGTGGGGACTTCTTACAGGTGTGCGACCCGCAAAGCTTTATGCTAAGCTTCTTAGACAGTTGGGTAAAGAGAAAACCGACGACTATTTTAAAAACACCCTTCTGGTTTCGGAGGAAAAAATTTCCCTATGCGCCGAAACTGTTGAACCCGAGGAAGTAATCATACAAAAAAACACTCCCGAGTCCTTCAGCCTATATCTTTCTGTGCCTTTCTGTCCCAGCCGCTGCAGTTACTGTTCCTTTGTCTCCCATTCGGTAGATAAGGCCGGCAAACTTGTGGAGGATTACGTAAAACTTCTTTGCGAGGAAATAAAACAAACCGGTAAAATCGCTAAGGAAAACAAGCTAAGGCTTCAAACGGTTTATATAGGCGGCGGTACACCGGTTGCATTTTCGGCAGAACAGCTTAAAACCGTAATGTCCGCCATCAGTACCAGCTTCGACCTTTCCAATATTTCGGAGTACACGGTTGAAGCAGGCCGTCCCGATGCCATCGACAGGGATAAACTGGTGGCTATAAAAGAGGGGGGCGCCACACGAATTAGCGTAAACCCCCAAACTATGAATGATAGCGTCCTAAAGGAAATCGGCAGAAACCATACCGCTGAGCAGACAATCAATGCCTTCCGCCTTGCAAGGGAGTTGGGGTTTGATAATATCAATATGGACCTTATTGCAGGACTTCCCACCGACACCCTTGAAAGCTTTAAAAACACATTGGATATTCTGCTGGAATTAGACCCCGAAAGTATTACGGTGCACTCTTTGTCGGTTAAAAAGGCAGCCAACATTTCAATCGACAACCGCCTGCCCGAGATTGAAACGGGGAAAATCGCATCCCAAATGGTGCGGTATGCCCGCAAAACCCTCACCGAACGGGGAATTTTGCCCTACTATATGTACCGTCAAAGTAAAACAGTAGGCAATCTCGAAAACGTAGGCTACGCAAAGAAGGGCTTTGAAGGACTTTATAACGTCTATATTATGGACGAAACCCATACAATTCTTGCCTGCGGGGCATCGGCAGTAACCAAACTTCGCCAGCCCTGCGGAGACTATATCGAAAGGATATTCAATTTTAAATATCCTTACGAATATATAAGCCGTTTCGACGAGCTTATGGCCAGAAAGGATGGAATCGGTAAATTTTACGCCGAGTATCCTATAAACCACCCTTGAAACATATGGTTTAATGTGGTAAAATATAGCCATAAATTATTATTTACGGAGCGATAGAATGAATATTGATAACATCTTGTCCAAAGCTAAAGAAGTGTTTGAATCGGCCTATAAAAAAGCCGACGGGGTTGTGTCTACCCAGAAACAGAAGTTCGACATTTCCGCTATGGAATCAAAACTTAATAAGGATTTCGAAAATCTCGGACGTCTGTGCTATGATTTGATTACAAGCGGCGCTGAAGGAGCAAAAGAAACCCTTGCTCCGGTAATAGAAGATATCACCGCCAAGAAAAATCAGATTGAAGAGATGAAGAAGGAAGTTTTAAAGGCCAAAAACAAAAAACTGTGTATCAAATGCGGTGCGGCCATCGATAAAGATGCGGCATATTGCAATGTTTGCGGAGTAAAACTTACAAAGGAAGAGGAATAGGGAATCCCCTTATTTCTCTTTGCTTTTTAGAAAGGGAGCAAATAAATGAAAGATACTTTAAAAATCGGATACGTTGTGGCCGACGAGGATGAGTATGCCCCTCTGCGCGGTATGGCAGGTCAGCTTTCGGCCTGTCGGCGCGACTTTTTCGCCCGTGAAGGACACGTTTTTTCATTTGAAAAGGATAACAGAACCATTCAGGTTCATGCAATTCTTTGCGGAATCGGTATGATAAATGCCACCGCCGCCACCACCTATCTGGCAACACAGGGCTGCGATATCATTATAAATTCAGGCCTTTCTGGTGGAATCAGCGGTATCAGAAGGGGAGAACTTACCGTAGGAACCGAGTATATCGAACACGACTTTGACCTTACCCCTTTGGGCTACAAGCCCTGCCAGAAGCCTCTCCAGAATTATATATATAAGGCCGACGAGGATTTGGTTAACGTCCTGTGCGATATTTTCCCCGTCCTTAAAAGGGGAGTTGCCGTAAGCGGTGATAGTTTTATTTCGGATGAAGCTAAAAAGAACTATCTGAAAAACACCTTCGGAGCAATGTCCTGCGATATGGAATCTGCCGCCGTTGCATATGTCTGCGAGCAGGCAAATATTCGCTATGCCGCCATCAGAAGAATCTCCGACGACGCGGGTGACGACGCTACTCAAAGCTACTGCGATATGAATAATCTGCAGGAAGCCGTGCTGGTACAACTCTTCGTAGATGCGGTAAAACGCTTTTTTGACTACGATATACTGTGGAAATAACCAAAAAAACACTCAATATTTCGTCTTTTAGTCCAATAATATTGCAAATACACAAAAAACAGTTGATTTTGGGAGTAAAATATGGTAAAAATAGTAGCAGAAGGTGCAAACGGCAATTATACCGTTTCGCAGCTTCTCGACATTATGAGAATCCTAAGAAGTCCTGAAGGATGCCCTTGGGATAGAGAGCAGTCCCATAAAAGCATTCGCAACGACGCACTCGAAGAGGTGTACGAGGTTGCAGATGCTATAGATAATGAGGATGCCGCGGCGCTGTGTGAAGAACTTGGCGACATGCTTTTGCAGGTCGTCTTTCATTCGCGTATAGGGGAGGAAAACGGCGAGTTTTCCTTTAGCGATGTTGTTGACGGAATTTGCAAAAAACTTGTCCTCCGTCATCCCCACGTTTTCGGTGAAGAGCATATCGAAAATTCGGCCGACGTGCTCGACCGTTGGGACAGCATAAAAAAGGAAGAGAAAAACCAGTCCACCGTTGCCGACACCTTAAACAGCGTTCCAAAAGCCTTTCCAGCACTTATGCGTGCAGCAAAGGTTCAAAAACGTATGAAAAAGGCCGGAATCCCCATGGGCGACCCCGATAAAGCACTTACCGCTTCCTTTGAAAGCTTTAAGGCCACTTGCTCATCACAAGACAAGGCAAACCTTGCCGATGCCTACGGAAACCTGCTCTATGCTCTTGCAGGTATGCAGAACGCTTTAGGCATAAACTGCGAGGAGGCTCTAAACTCTGCCACCGAGCGGGCAATAAAAGACGTAGAACAAAGGGAAAAAGAAGGAACCCTGTTCGATTAATTTGTATTCTAACGGTAAACCCGTTTGAAAAAATATATGGAGGTAATCTATAATGAACAAAACTGAATTAGTTGCTGCTATCGCTGAAAAAGCAGGTATTTCTAAGAAGGACGCTGACGCTGCTGTTGCTGCATTCGTAGCTACCGTTACCGATGCTATGAAGGCCGGTGACAAGGTTGCTCTCGTAGGCTTTGGTACTTTCGAGGCTAAGACCCGCGCTGCAAGAACCGGCGTTAACCCCAAGACCAAGGAAACCATCCAGATTGCAGCTACCAAGGTTCCCGCTTTCAAGGCTGGACAGGCTCTTAAGAACGCTGTAAAATAATCAGAAGATAATTTTCGCCGTCTGATTTTTTCAGGCGGCTCGTTCTTTTAATGAGGTATTTATGCGACTCGATAAATTTTTAAAGGTTTCAAGAATAATCAAACGTCGCACCGTTGCCAACGAAGCCTGTGACGCAGGCAGAGTAAGTGTAAACGGTCGACCCGTTAAGGCCTCCTACGACGTAAAGGTAGGGGATGTTCTTGAAATTACCTTCGGAACACGAACTGTAAAGGCAGAGGTTTTAAACGTTGCCGAGGTCGTCAAAAAAGACGATGCGGCCCTGCTTTACAGAATAGTTGAATAGTAATAAAACACCACCGTCAGAAATATAAATCTAATGGTGGTGTTTTTATTATGGAAGAAAAGAACGTGTCCCATAATCTTATAATTGAACAATGCAAAAGAATAAATATGTCGGGGGTAAAGGAGGTAAAGAATTTCGACGAAGAAACGGTAATTCTCGAAACGGTGCGCGGAATTCTTACCATAAAGGGTGAAGAACTCCAGATAAACAGTTTTAGTGCCTCAACGGGAGAACTGTTTATGGAGGGAAATATTTGGGCGGCGGTATATTCGGGTAACGACCAAAGCAAAGGCTTTTTACGCCGCATACTTAAATGATGTGGGAAATAGATCTTAAAGCGCAGATTTTTACCTTTCTTCTCAGCCTCCTGCTGGGGGGAGCTTTTTGCCTTGTTTACGACTTGTTTCAAATTTTTTATTCAGGCAAAAACAAACTAATGAATGCGGTTGCCGATATAAGTTATTTTATAATTATTGCCTTTGTAAACTTTTGTTTTCTTTTGGTCGCCTCCAACGGCGAAATGCGGTTCTATCTTGTGTTTGGGGAAATTATGGGCTTTTTTATTTGTAAAAAGACCGTTTCCCGTGTTTTTAGTTTCCTGCTACTTCTCGCTATCGGCTGTGTTAAAAAGATTTTTAGGGTGATTGATAAACTGATTTTCACCCCGTTTTCAAAGTTTTTTGCAAACACATCGTTTTTTTGCCTTAAAATAGGCAAAAAAACTTTAAAATTTGTTAAAAAAGGGTTGAAAAAACCTAAGGATATAGTGTATACTAAAGAAAAATGCCTAGATGTCGGCAAAGGAAAGGGAACTGCGAATGAGCACTCGTGTTAAAACAACTAAAAACAAAAGCGTCCTGCTGCGTCTCCTTATAGTTGCCTTCTGCGCGTATATGCTGGTTTCCTTGGGCGGCCTTGTAAACGAGCTTGCCGAAAGCAGAAAAACATTGGCGGCAGTCGAAACCGAAATTAAAAACACCGAAGTTCGCTTAGAAGAAAAGTTAAATCTTCTCAGCAACAGCACCGAGCAGGAGCTTATCGAAAAAGCCGCTCGCGAGCGACTCGGATACGTTTACCCCAATGAGCAGATTTTTGTCGACGTTTCCGGCAACTGATTTTATTGCGGCTTATTTTTAAAATCGGTTAATTTTTGAGGAGGAACCAAAACTTAATGCAGCTCACCGTAGGAGAAATTGTCGAGGGAAAAATTACATCTGTTAAGGATTACGGCGTGTTTGTCGATTTAGGCGAAGGAAAATCAGGAATGGTACATATT
>JAXJWR010000080.1:0-1585 GCA_036307905.1 Acutalibacteraceae bacterium | reverse complement strand
GATAGATAAGGTCAACGATGAGTTTCATTTCGTGGATGCACTCGAAATATGCGTTTCTGGGGTCGTAGCCTGCCTCAACGAGGGTTTCAAAGCCTGCCTGCATAAGTGCGCAAACACCGCCGCAGAGAACGGCCTGCTCACCGAAGAGGTCGGTTTCGGTTTCGGTACGGAAGGTAGTTTCAAGAACGCCTGCACGAGCGCCGCCGATTCCGAGAGCATAAGCAAGGCCTAAATCAAGTGCGTTGCCGGTAGCATCCTGATGAACTGCTACGAGGCAGGGAACACCCTTACCTACCTGATACTCACTTCTTACGGTGTGTCCGGGGCCTTTGGGAGCAACCATGATTACGTTGCAGTCATCACGAACAACAATCTGCTGGAAGTGGATGTTGAAGCCATGTGCAAAAGCTATGGTCATACCTGCTTTAAGGTTGGGAGCAATCTCGTTCTTGTAAACCTTTGCCTGATACTCGTCGTTGATAAGAATCATAACGATGTCGGCCTTTTTGGTAGCCTCGGCGGTGGTATAAACCTCGAAACCGTCGGCTTCGGCCTTAATGGCACTCTTGGAGCCGGTGTAGAGACCGATGATTACCTTAACGCCCGAATCACGAAGATTCTTTGCGTGGGCATGACCCTGAGAGCCATAACCGATGATGGCAACGGTTTTGCCCTCTAAGAGAGCGAGATTACAATCGGATTCGTAGAACATTCTTTGATTTGACATTTTTAATTTCTCCTTTTAGGTTTTATATTTAATATTTTTTATAAACATTTAAGTAGCCCATATCCATTTCGCGGAGGGATTCGGAGCCGCGGGTTAAGGATACCGCACCTGTGCGGCACATTTCGATAATTCCGCAGGGCTTTACAACGCTGATGAAGGTATCGAGCTTGGAGGATTCCCCTGTTACCTCGATACAGAAGGATTCGGGCGCATAATCAATTATCGATGCCTTGAATATGTTTACTGCGTCCATAATCTCCTGATGCTTTTCGGGAAGGTTCTTTATCTTGATGAGCAGAAGCTCACGGATAAGTGAGGTTTCATAAGGCATTTCAGAAATGGCGATAACCTCGTGAAGGCGGTTAAGCTGAAGGATTATCTGCTTTTTAGTATACTCGTCGCCCGTGGCGGCAATGGTCATTCGGGAGATTCCGTCGCTCTCGGTGGCCGAAACGGTAAGGCTGTCGATATTGAAACCCCTGCGGGAGAACATGGAAGCAACACGGGAAAGTACGCCGAATTTGTTGTGCACACGTATGGATATTACAAACTGTTTCATATCTGTTCTCCTTTCTTTAGAGGTTTATATCTTTTTTCTTTACTATCATTTGGTCTACGGTGCCGCCGGGAGGAGTCATGGGGAGAACCATTTCATCCATATCTATATGACAGTCGATAACGGCGGGGCCGCCTTTTGAAAAAGCCTCGGAAAAGGCTTTTTCAAACTCTTCCATCGTTGAGCACTCGTAACCCTCTGCACCAAAGGCTTCGGCCAGCTTTTTGAAGTTGGTCTTGCGGCCCAGGGTGGTGTTGGAATAGTGTTTTTTATAGAAGATGCTCTGCCACTGGCGAACCATT
>JAXJWR010000079.1:0-7985 GCA_036307905.1 Acutalibacteraceae bacterium | reverse complement strand
GGAATATACCTTATTTACATATACACCGCGGACAACGTAACCATTACCGTTGATGATGCCGTAGAAACAGTTTTCATTTGAAATATCGCCAAGCTTTACGGGATCGAGCCACTTGTTGGGGTTGTTGTCTTTCCAACCATCAACGGTGGTGTCGTTGAGCCAGATGTCGCCTGTAAGCTCGTACTTGATGCGGTTGCCGCTTGCGTCCTTACCGGTGGACTTAGCAACAGCAGCAAACTGCTCGGCAGTTCTGATTTCGATTTCGCCGTCGCCGTCTTCATCAGCAGTGGGGAGAGCAGCATCGAAAGAACCGTCCCAGATTTTGGCTGTTTCAACTTCACCATACTCACGAACGCTCATATTAGATACGTGCATAGTGGAGTCGTAGGTGTAGATACCTACACGGCCGCCGGTGCCGTAGCTGTCGAGAGTAGAGGAAACATCAACCGAGCCGTAATAAACGTCGTTGATGAAATAGTAGTTAACGCCTTCGTAGCAGATAACCTTGAAGGTGTACCACTTACCGGCTTCAATGCTGGTGCCTGCTTCGGTGAGCTTTATTTCTTTATTGTCGACAATGGCAGGGACGGAAACTCCGGAGCCAATGTCTCTACCCTTAACCGAAACGTACGAAGAAGCAGAAGTGCCGGGCTTGGCAACAAACCAGAGAGCGCCGGGAACAGAGCCGATGGTATCGCCCCAGGAAAGGTTACAGATACCGGCGTTAGTGGTGCTGTTTGTGCTGTAGAAGGTAGCTTCGTAAACGTAGTTCTTAACCTGAACGTCGGGAGCAAGAAGAACTGCGTCACAGTTTTTGGTTTCGTAAGTAAGAACGGTTTTTCCATCGTAGGAGTTCATATAAGCCTTGGTTTTTGTACCAGTATTTGCACCCCAACCAAAGTAAATTTGGGGGGTAGAGTTTTTTCCGCCATAGATAAAATCGGACGAAACAGAGCCGGAAGAAGCGTATTTACCGTCGTTAAAATCGTATGCGTATACAAGCTGGCCTGCACCGGTATTATCCAAGGTGTCGGGAACTTCGGGTGTAGCTGCGCCGGCAAAGGTCATGGGCAGAGAAACCAGAAGTACTGCAAGAGCCAGAACAATGGCAAGTAAACGTTTAGTATTTTTCATTTCTATTTACCTCCCTTATTCTGTCCACTGGGAGTTATCGATTCCCAGTATGATTGCGCGGATAAGCGCATAGTCGTATGTGTCGACTGTTTCGTTTCCGTCGAGGTCGACGGCAACTGTGCTGCCGGAGCCAATATTGGCGGCAACAAGGTCGCAAATGTTGACGATTCCGTCGCCGTTAGCGTCCCCTGCCTCGTAAAGAGCATTACCGTCGGTAACATAGGCCGCAGATGCGGTTATGCCGGTAACGCACAGGCAGGAAAGAAGAACGGTTAAAACGAGAACCATCGCAAATGATTTGATAGTTTTCTTCATCGTATCATTTCCTTTCCAGATATATTTTGTGCTATATACCTAATCTATAGTATACCAAATTGTTTGTTTTTTGAAAAGTCCGCAAATATGACGAAAAATTTCATATGTTTTTGTGCATTTTTGCCACTAACGGCGGCGGAGAATCTCGCAGATGGTGTGAGGGAGGCAAATTTCTGCGGTTGAACTTTTGTGCAAAATAGGTTATACTTATATACAGTTCTTTAACGGAGGTGCTTTATGAAGCCAAAGGTTTATTTTTCGAAGGACATTTCCCCCGATACAATAGTTAAGTTATACGAGGCGGTTGGTCTTTCTCTAAGCGGAAAGGTGGCAGTAAAGGTTCATTCGGGAGAGCCGGGAAATCAAAATTTCCTTCGTCCCGAATTTTGGAAGCCTATTATATATAAGGTGAACGGAACCGCAGTAGAATGCAACACCGCCTACGAGGGCGGTCGCCATAACACCGAGGCTCACCTTAAAACCCTTGAGGAGCATGGATGGTCTCCCCTGTTTAACACCCAAATTCTGGACGGAGAGGGCGATGACCTTGTTCTGGACATTAAAAAGGGTGAAAAAATAAAGAAAAACTACGTAGGAAGGGCCATCGCAGACTACGACGGAATTTTGGTGCTTTCCCACTTTAAGGGCCATCCCATGGGTGGTTTCGGCGGTGCGCTGAAGCAACTTTCCATCGGTTTTGCATCCTCCTACGGCAAAAAGTATATCCACGGTGTGGGCGATACCGATAATTTCTGGGGCTCCGACCACGACAGTTTCCTTATTTCTATGGCAGAGGCGGCCTCTACTATTACCGAAATGTTCAGCGGCAGAGCCGTTTATATTAACGTTATGGCAAATATGTCGGTAGACTGCGACTGTTGTGCCGTTGCCGAGGACCCTTGTATGAAGGATATCGGAGTTCTGGCCTCTACCGACCCTGTGGCCATCGACAAGGCTTGTCTTGACCTGGTTTATGCCTCTACCGACCCCGGACGTGACCACCTTATTGAAAGAATCGAATCACGAAACGGCAAGCTTACGGTTGAGGCTGCCGCAAAGCTGGGTGTTGGCAGCATGGAATATGACCTTGTAGAGATTTAATTTGTTTCAAAAACGCACAAAAAAAGCAGGTGTTTTTTCACACCTGCTTTTACTCTTATTATGCCATAAGTCCTGTTTTTTCCAGGTTTTCGATAAAGGCTGAAACTGCCTTTTCGGCCTCTTCCTTTGTAACCTCGTACTCGTCGAAAAAGCGGGATACTATCTCGTCCTTTTCGCATCCGTCGTTCACAAGGGCAAATATAAACGCGCCTGTGGAATTGAGAGTGATTACTCCGTCGGTCTTTTCGCCGCCGTTTTCTACTGCGATTGCAACGGTTTTGTCGGCAACGTTTCGAAGAATGTATTTGTTTTTAAGCTTCATATCATTTCTCCTCAAGAATTATTTGGCTTGATACCTGTGCAGCCGCCAAACTTGCATCACAGTGGATTTCCCACAGGTTGCAGTTCTCGGTTGCCAGGGTTATAAGGTCAAGCAATTTTATTATATTTTCACTGCCGGGGGGCACAACTACGTGTCCCAGCAGACGGGTTACGTCGAAATTATTTTCCAGCTTTACCACTTTGTTTTCGTCGCTTCTTACGATGAAGCAAAGGTCGGTGAGGGGGTGGCTTATATTGGCTCCCAAGCCCTCCTTGCCGCACCAGGGAGTGCCGTAAATTACAGGCTTTTCACCCTCTATACGGATGATGGGCTTATCGCCGTTTATTATGCAAAGCTCGTCCCCGAAAAGGTTTTTCCAGCTGAGCATATGGGTGCTTTTTCCCGTGCCGCTTACGGCCACAAAAGCGATTCCCCTACCCTTTAGCGAAAAGGTTGCTGCGTGGAGCAAAAAACTGTTAAATTTTGGGAGTGTATGGCCCAGCTTTCGGCACATTGCGGTAACCTCTGCCATACTGCTTTTTATGGGGAATGGCGACTGCTTTTTTTCCTCGGCAATGTCGCTGTCAGAGGCTGTCAACGTAACGTCGGGGCAGGAGAAATCAGCCGCATAATCTTTTGATATGCGTTCAAGATATTTGCCGCGATTTATAAAATCAATATTCAGTTCAGCAATTCTGCACTTCATATTATAATTTCTCCATTGTGTATTCCAACTCATAATATAATAATTTTTAAGTTTTGTCAAGGTTTTGATTTTTTACTGCCATTATTTGTCAATTTATTTTTAATATATAATAATATTTCATATAAATGCATTAAAAATCCTTGCTTTTTCTACACCACTGTGATACAATTACGCTGTATGATTGCGTAATGCTGCAAGTTAATTTACAAAAAGATGGGGTTTTGATTATGAGGAGAGAAAAACGAATTTTACTTTCCACCCCCACTATGCACGGGGACGAAATGGCCTACATCCAGGAGGCCTTCGACAAAAACTGGATAGCTCCGCTTGGATTTAACTGCGACGGTTTTGAAAAGGAAACTGCAGAATATCTTTCCGAAAAGGATAACCTTTCTACCCTATGCCTTTGCTCGGGTACTGCAGCACTTCACCTTGCCGTAAAGCTTGCAGGGGTTAAGCCCGGCGACGTTGTGCTTTGTTCGGATATGACCTTTTCGGCTACCGTAAACCCCGTAAGCTACGAGGGCGGTGTGCAGGTGTTCGTCGACAGTGACAGAGAAACCTGGAACATGGACCCTGCGGCCCTTCGCAAGGCTTTCGAGAAATATCCCGAGGCAAAGGTGGTTATGCTGGCTCATCTTTACGGCACACCTGCCAAAATGGACGAAATTCTCGAAATCTGCAAAGAACACAATGCCATCCTCATTGAGGATGCCGCCGAAGCCCTCTCTTCTACATACAAGGGTCGCCAGTGCGGAACCTTCGGAAAATATAACATAATCAGCTTTAACGGAAACAAGCTTATCACCACCTCGGGCGGCGGTATGCTTATTACCGACGACCAAAAGGCCAGAAACAAGGCCCTCTTCTGGGCAACCCAGTCCCGCGAGCAGTTCCCTTGGTATCAGCACGAGGAAATCGGTTACAACTACCGTATGTCTAACGTGGTTGCAGGTATAGGTCGTGGTCAGCTCAAATATGTTGAAGACCACAGAGAAGCAAAGGAACGCATCTTCCTCCGCTATAAAGAGGCCTTTAAAGACCTCCCCATTACTATGAATCCCTATCTTAAAGATACAAAACCGAATTTCTGGCTTTCCTGTATGCTCATCAACGAGGATTGCAATGTAAATCCTCTTGACGTTATGGACAAGCTGAACGAAGCTAACGTAGAATCCCGTCCCATTTGGAAGCCTATGCATATGCAGCCGGTATTTAAAGACCGTGACTTTATCTCTGCTGAGGAATCTCCCGTAAACGAGGATATATTCAAGAGAGGTCTTTGTCTCCCCTCCGACATCAAGATGACCGACGAGGAGCAGGATTTTGTAATAAACGTGATTAAAAGCTGTTTCGGTTTTTAATGCAAATCTTTGAGGTGTTGTTATGACGAATTATGAAAAACTCTTAAAATTAATCCGTGAATTAGGAATGGATTACAGATGGGCCAAAATGTTTGTAAAAAAACTTTCCGATGATGAAAAGGCCTTCCCTGTAAGTCGCGAACAAGCCGTATGGGCTTTGTCAAAAGGTTTTTATCCCGGACGCATAACACTTTACGGTTTGACTGAAGACAACTACAAAGATTTCGTTCCGGACTATGGATACTTTATGCTTCATCCCTTAAACAATCACTTTTTAAAGTGGTTAGACAAGACCACTTTAAAATACGTTCTTAACAGTAATAACTGCGAGAGTTCTATGCCGGAATATTATGCTTATGTCGAAAACGACGGGAGCTATACCTATTTGATGGATCTTCCCCAGCAGGTGCCTAAAAACAAAGAGTTCTTAATGGAACTTTTAAAACTAAAAGGCGTTCTGGCTATGAAACCCAACTCAGGCACATCTGGCGGTCTTGGATTTATTAAAATGGAACTGAGAAACAACGTTTTGTTCGAAAATAACAAGCCCATTACCATTGAGCGTTTTGAAGAAATTCGTGATTCCATGCGCAACTATATAATCACAGAGTATGCTCATCAACACACCGATTTATCTGAGATATGGCCCGACAGCGAATGCACCTTAAGAGTAATTATGGTTAAAAGACCGAAAAAGGACCTTTATTCTGTTCCCGAATGGTCGTGCGCTGTATCATATGCGCGATTCGGAACTAAAATTTCCGGAGGCGCCAGTAACCTTTCTTCAGGCGGAGTGGGCGTTGGTTTCGACTTCGAAAGCGGCAAATACAACGATTTCTGCATCAGATACAAACGTTTCTGTCCAGATGGAAAATGGATGTTGGAGCGCCATCCCGACACCGAATATCAGTGGCAAGGACATTCCCTGCCAAATTGGCAAAAGGTTAAAGACCAAATATATACAATTTGTCAACACATTTCTTCCCTGGATTATTTAGGTCTGGATATCATAATCACAAAAGATGGTATGAAACTTTGTGAAATCAACTCACATCCGGCCATAGATTACGAACAGATAATGTGTGGACCTACCCTGTCGCGACCTGCCATCCGTGAGTTTTTTGAAAACAAAGGAATGTTTAAGTACAATAACGACGATTTAGTAAACGCATACTTAGAATCACAGGAATAGTATAAATATTTTGAAAGGTGCAAAACATATGCAAACCCAAACCAAAATAAACGAACCGGAAATAAGAACGGATATCCCGACACCGAAAATTACGGTGTATTCAAAGTACATAAAAAGACTGCTTGATATTATTCTTAGCGGAGCCGCCATTCTGGTTTTAAGTCCTGTTTTCCTTTTGATTTCAATACTCGAGCTTGTTTTTCATGGTTGGCCTGTAGTCTATGTTGATAAACGTCCCGGAAAAGACGGTAAAGTTTTCAATATGTATAAATTTCGTTCTATGACTAACCAACGCGACGAGAACGGAAAACTACTTCACCCAAGAGATCGAATTACAAAGTTTGGAAGGATTTTAAGAAGAACTTCTCTAGATGAACTTGCCGGACTTTTCAATGTGTTTAACGGAACTATGTCCATAATTGGTCCTCGACCCCTTATGGTAGATTACCTTCCGCTTTATAACCAACGTCACAAATATCGTCATAGTGTCCGTCCGGGACTTGCATGTTGGAAGATCGACGGTGATGATAATTTGACTTCAGCTTCCTGGACATGGAACACACAGTTCGAAAGCGATATATATTATGTTGAAAACGTAAGCTTTTTGTTAGATGTAAAAATGGTTTTAAAAACCATAAAAATAGTTTTTGCAAAAAACGAAATGAGAACAAACTCCAATCGTGTTAAATTCGACGGTAACAATTTGAACGAAAGCAGGTCTCGTACAGAAATTCTTCACGACGCTGCTCAAATTAAAGAAAGCACTATGAAAAAAGAGCCTGCTGTAAAGGAAGGATAAATTATGAAAAAGGCTTTGGTTCTATGCGGAGGCATACCCCAGATTGCACTTATAAAAGAGCTTAAAAGCCGCGGATTTACCGTGCTTCTTGCAGATATGAACGAAAACGTGGCCGCCAGACCTTATGCCGACGAATTCCATAAGGTTTCGGTTCTTGACGTGGAAGGTGTAAAAAATCTTGCCGCAAGTCAGAAGGTCGACTGCGTTTTAACCGTATGCGCCGACCAGGTGCTGCAGGTTACCGCCGAAGTTTCCGAGGCTTTAGGACTTCCCTGCTATATTGATTTTGAAACGGCAGAAAACGTTTCAAAAAAATCCTATATGAAGGAAATATTCAAGAAAAACGGTGTTCCCACCTCGGACTTCGTTATTCTTGATAAACTGGATGAAGAAAAAATCGCCCATCTCAGATATCCCCTTATCGTTAAGCCCGTGGACGCATACAGCTCCAGAGGTGTTACCAAGGTAACCGATAAAAAGGACTTGTCTGCCGCATTTGATAAGGCTGTAGGCATCAGCCGTGCAGGTTTTGCTGTTGTTGAAGAGTTTGTAGAAGGAAACGAAATCAGTGTTGACGTTTACGTTGAGGAGGGCAAGGCCCACGTTCTTTGTCTTACCGACCTTTATAAGATTGGCGAAGGCGGAAAATTCATTATCAACCGAAGCAGGATTCCTGCCACTGCCACAGCTGCAGTAAAAGAAAAAATTGCCGACGCGGCACAAAGAATTGCCCATGCCTTCGGTCTTAAAAATACACCTATGCTGATTCAGCTTATTTCCGACGGTGAAAACATCTCGGTGGTTGAATTCTGCGCCAGAACCGGTGGTGGAATAAAATTCCTTATGATTAAGAAATTCTCGGGATTTGACGTTGTTAAGGCTGTTGCCGACCTCACCTTAGGTGAAAAACCCCACGTTGAACCTTTTACTCCCGCCAAAACCATTACGGTAAACGAATTTGTTTATTGTCACCCCGGCACTCTTTCAGAGCTTTGCGGTTTTGAAGAGCTTTTAGCCGACGGTACTATCGCCGATTACAAGCAGTTTAAGCT
>JAXJWR010000078.1:0-4075 GCA_036307905.1 Acutalibacteraceae bacterium | reverse complement strand
GTAGAGGCAAGCCGCAACTTCGCCAACAAGATTTGGAATGCCGCTCGCTTCCTGCTTATGAATCTTAAATCTAACGAGGAAATGCCCTTACCCTCCCAGCTTGCTCTGGAGGACAAGTGGATACTTTCCAAATATAACGAGCTTGTTCGCGACGTAACCGATAACCTCGATAAGTATGAGCTTGGCCTTGCAGTTGCAAAGCTTTACGACTTTATCTGGGACGTTTTCTGCGACTGGTATATCGAGCTTTGCAAATCCCGCTTAAACGGCGAGGACGAAGCTGCCGCCAATACCGCACGTTCGGTGCTGGTTTATGTTTTCACAGGAGTACTTAAACTTCTTCATCCCTTTATGCCCTTTATTACCGAAGAAATCTGGCAGTCTCTCCCTCATAGCGGCGAGTCTATTATGGTTTCCGAGTGGCCCGAATATAAAGAGGAGCTCAACTTCGGCAAAGAGGCTGAGGATTTCGAAAAGGTTATTGCCGTTATTCGTGCAATCCGCAATCGCAGAAGTGAAATGAATGTTCCCCCCTCAAAGAAGGCAAAAATCTGTATTGCTTCTCCCACAAAGGATATTTTCGAGGCAGGCGCTTCCTTTATCAGCCGTCTGGCTTCGGGCAGCAGCGTAGAGGTTGCCGACAGCTTCGATATGCCCGATGCTGTTCTTGTGGTAACCGACAGCGCGAAGGTTTATATTCCTTTAAACGAGTTGGTTGATTTCACTGCCGAGCTTGCTCGTCTTGAAAAGGAACTTGAAGCCGCAAATAAGGATAAGGCCTTCTACGAAGGAAAACTTAACAATCCCGGATTTGTTGCAAAAGCGCCTGAGGCTGTTGTTAATCAGCAGCGCGACCTGCTTTCCAAAACCCTTGACAGAATAGCGCTTCTCAGCGACAGTATCGCAAAAATCAAGGCACAAATATAATATTAAAACCGTATGCCCGAGGGCATACGGTTTGCCATTTGGTGATGTACAATGAATTATAACGAAGCATTAAATTATATACATTCGCTTCTGGTTTTCGGGTCGGTACCCGGTCTGGAAAGAATATCCTTGCTTCTTCAAAAACTGGGTAATCCCCAAAATCAGCTAAAATTTATACACGTTGCAGGAACCAACGGTAAAGGCTCTGCCTGTAATATGTTGGCCCGAGTGTACGAAAACGCAGGGCTTAAAACAGGAATGTACACCTCTCCATACATTGTTGATTTCCGCGAAAGAATGCAAATCAACGGCGAATATATACCCCAGGAGGACCTTGCTCGCCTTTGTAAAATCGTAAAGGATACGGGCGTAACCGTTACCGAGTTTGAATTTATAACAGCGCTGGCATTTCTCTGGTTTTGCGAGCAAAAGTGCGACCTGGTTATTCTGGAGGTAGGCTTGGGCGGTAGGTTTGATGCCACCAACGTAATAGACAGTCCTCTTTGTGCCGTAATTATGAAAATCGACTTTGACCATACCGCCGTTCTGGGAGATACCCTTTCTCAGATAACAATGGAAAAGTGCGGAATCATAAAAGGCGGTTGCCCCACCGTTTCATATCCGCTTCAGGAAGGGGAGGCATTTAAAGAAATACTCAGCCACAGCTTTGCTTGCGTTATACCTGATACTAAAGATTTACACATAATAAAATCCGACATAAACGGAAACACCTTTATATATAAGGATAAAGAGTACATTACCCGTCTGGTGGGTGAGCATCAGGTGTATAATGCCATCACAGTAATTGAAACGGTGAAGGCCGCAGGCATACCCGTGAATGAAGCCGTGCTTGCTTCGGGTATAGCATCAGCTACCGTACCCGCCCGACTGGAGCTTATAAACAATTCTCCCGTAGTTTTTCTCGATGGCGCCCATAATCCCAACGGGGCCGAGGCTATCTCTGCCTTTATGGAAAACTATAAAGGGGACATCGTAGCTGTCGCAGGTATGATGGCCGACAAAAATTGCGAAGGATTCTTAAAACGTGTGCTTCCGTATTGCCAATCGCTGGTGACCGTCACCGTAAAAGAAAATCCCCGCAGCATAACGGCCGAGGCCTTGGCCGAAATGGCACAAAAATACTGCAAAGACGTATCATGCGCAAAAACCTATTTAGAAGCAATTCAGTTTGCTATTGAAAAGTCGGCAGAAGAAAAACCGATATTCGTATTCGGCTCGCTCTATCTAGCAGGAGCCCTTCGACCGCTGCTTATTTCCCGTTTTAATTCATAACTTCGACAACAAGATATAACATATAATATAAGGACAAGCCTTTATAATTTTATAGAGGCTTGTCTTTATTTTTTGGAGGTGTAAATTATGAGAATCAATTCCACCGGAGAGGTGCTGACAGTTTATCTTCAGGGTGAAATAGACCACCACTCGGCAAAAGGAATGCGAGAGGAGATAGACAGGGCGGTAAACTTCAATATGCCCTCACTCCTCATTCTGGATTTTTCCGAAGTGACCTTTATGGACAGTTCGGGCATCGGACTTGTAATGGGAAGATTTAAAAATCTGCAGAAGAGCGGAGCAAAGCTGAATCTTTCAAATCTATCTGGCAACATATATAAAGTAATGAAGCTGGCAGGAATAGACCGTCTTGCCGGACTTGAAAAAGGAGCAGACTAATGGAAAATAACAAATTTACCTTAACCATTCCCTCAAAATCCTGCAACGAATCCTTTGCAAGGGTTACGGTTGCGGCCTTCGCCGCCCAACTGGACCCCACCTTGGAAGAAATAGGGGACATAAAAACTGCCGTTTCCGAAGCGGTTACCAACTGTATTGTCCACGCATATCCCAGCAGTATAGGCAATATATACATAACCTGCGAGATCGTTCGCGGAGCAATCGTGAAAATCAAAATCAGGGATAAGGGTTGTGGAATTCCAAATATAAAAGAGGCAATGCAACCCCTCTTCACAACCGGTGGCGAGGAGCGCGCAGGCCTGGGCTTTGCAGTTATGGAGAGTATGACCGACAGCATAAAGGTTACCTCTCGTCCCGGAAAGGGTACAACCGTGACTATGAAAAAGAAAATCAGCGTGAGAGAAAATGCTTAAAAGAAACGAGCTTATAGAAAATAACGTGCGACTGGTTCATGCCTGCTGTAAAAGGTTTGCAGGTAGAGGAATAGAATACGACGACATATTTCAGGTAGGTTGTATCGGTCTTATGAAGGCGGCCGACGGCTTCGACGAATCCCGAGGTCTCTGCTTCTCTACCTACGCAGTCCCCACCATAATAGGGGAAATCAAAAGACTGTTTCGTGACAGCGGAGCAATCAAGGTCTCTCGCTCGGTAAAGGAACTATCTATGAAGATAACCCGCGAAACCGAGAAGCTCGAAAAGCACGGGTGTGAAGCCACCGTCAATCTGCTGGCTGAAAGGCTGGGGGTCACCTGTGAAGAAATAGTCGAAGCTATAGAGGCATCGCGTCAGGTGGTATCCCTTACCTTCGAAGGGGAGGACGGCGTCAGCGAAATAGACCTTCCAACCGAAAGTCACGAAAACAAGGTTTGTTCAAAAATAATGCTCGACCAAGCAATTTCTCGTTTAAATTACGAGGAAAGGGAAATAATAAAACTCAGATTCTGGTGTGAAAAGACTCAAACAGAATCCGCAAAAATTTTAGGTATATCACAAGTGCAGGTGTCAAGAAAGGAGAAACGTGCTTTGGAAAAGCTGCGTATATATATGAATTAGAAGGGTTATTGTTAAAAATTATCAAAAGATACCCTTAAATCGAGGCTTTTTTGCGATATTAAACAAATGATAAAAAATTTGAAATTTTTTGAAAAAAAGTGTTGACATTTAAAAATCATTGTGGTATTATAATCGAGCACCGCAAATGAGGGGTGCAACGAACCTTGAAAATTAAACAACGACAAACAAGAAATTGGACCCGACAATTAATTTGAGAAATCAAAGTAAATTAAGGACAATTCAGACAAAACGCCAGTTTTGAATGAAGTCTATTTAGAGCAGAAATAACTGTTCTGAGAATTGATTTAAACACCCTCGGGTGTTTAACATATAATTTTTCAGAGAGTTTGATCCTGGCTCAGGACGAACGCTGGCGGCG
>JAXJWR010000077.1:0-3696 GCA_036307905.1 Acutalibacteraceae bacterium | reverse complement strand
TTCTTGGACTGATCAGCTACCTGACTGCAGGTGAGACGGAGACCCGTGCATGGACCATTACCAAGGGAACCAAGGCTCCACAGGCAGCAGGAAAGATTCACTCTGACTTCGAGCGTGGATTTATCCGTGCAGAGGTTATCGCCTTTAAAGACTTTATGGAATGTGGCGGCTCTATGGTTACAGCTAAGGAAAAAGGTCTTGTCAGGAGCGAAGGTAAAGAATACGTTATGAACGACGGAGATATTGTTCTTTTCCGCTTCAATGTATAATTTCTTTTTGCAGGGCGGAATATAGTAATATCACCTTCTGTTTTTAAGGAGAGAAATATGCCTTTTTATTATTACGGTTTCGACATATATTATCTTGCCCTTATTCTGCCTGCTTTTATCATTTCACTTGTTGCGCAGATAAAGGTTAAGTCTACCTTTTCAAAGTATTCGAAAGTTTTAAACCACAGCCGACTTACAGGTGCTATGGCGGCCGAAAAGGTGCTTTCCGCCCACGGAGTATACGACGTAAGGGTAGAGCGGGTAGGCGGAGAGCTTACCGACCATTTCGACCCCACCACCAAGGTTATACGCCTTTCCGATTCGGTTTACGATTCTTACTCGGTGGCGGCGGTTGGTGTTGCGGCTCACGAGGCAGGTCACGCGGTACAGTATGCCGAAGGCTACTCCCCCATTAAGTTCCGTGCAGCACTGGTTCCTGTTGTAAACTTCGGTTCGAAATTTTCCTTTATTGCCCTTTTCTTGGGACTGTTTTTAAGCAGTAATCTTCTTATTTGGGCAGGAATTATTCTGTTTTCCTTTGCCACGCTTTTTCATCTTGTAACCCTTCCCGTGGAGCTGAACGCTTCAAAAAGAGCAATGGAAACCATAAAGGGAAGCTACCTTTTAGGTGACGAGGACGAGATAAAGGGTGCAAGGCGGGTGCTTACAGCCGCAGCTATGACCTATATTGCGGCAGTTCTTATGTCGATTGCACAGTTGATTCGTCTGCTAGCCATTTTCGGCAGAAGAAGAGACTGATATTTTGCCTCCTTCCGCACAGACTATGTGAGGAGGGATGTTATGAAAAATTTTATTGTGCTTTTTGGACTGGGTGCCTTCGGGTACGGACTTATTGAGGTTTGCTGGCGAGGATATTCCCACTGGAGTATGATGATTGCAGGAGGAATAATTTTTATTCTTTTCGCCCTTATCGACCAAAAGCTTGCGGGTGTGCATCTGCTTTACAAATGTATTTTGGGAAGCCTTGCGGTTACCCTGCTGGAGCTTGTTTTCGGCTGTATATTTAACCTTGCCCTTGGTATGAAGGTTTGGGATTACAGCAAAATTCCGCTTAATTTATTCGGGCAGGTGTGTCTGCTTTTCTCGGTGCTGTGGGGATTTTTAAGCTTTATTGCAATTCCCGCCGCAGGAGTACTCTTTCGCAAACTGTCCCACCAAAGATATTTAAAACCCTCAGAAGGGAGAAAAGCCTATGAGCTATTTGCACAGGGCTTGGGCAGAGATTGATCTTGATGCCCTTGTACATAATTTTAAACTTATACGCTCTATGACCGATGCTAAGATTTTTTCGGTGGTAAAGGCTAATGCCTACGGTCATTCGGTGCCTATGATTGCCAAGCTTTTAGAGGAGCAAGGCACCGATTATTTTGCCGTTTCCAACATCGACGAGGCTTTAGAACTTAGAAACATCGGCATAAAAAAGCCTGTTCTTATTTTGGGGTATACTCCCCCGTTTTTGGCCCGAACTCTAAATGAAGCCGACATTATGCAGACGGTTTATTCCCCCGAATATGCAGAAAAGTTAAATAATGAAGCCGCAAAAGCCAAGGTTACCGTCAAGGCACACCTGAAGCTTGATACGGGAATGGGACGAATCGGTTTTGATTGCAGGAGCGACGACCTGCCTGAAATTTACGAAGCAAAAAAGGCCCTTGGGCTTGAAAATCTGACCTTTTTGGGTGTGTTTACCCACTTCCCTGTTGCAGACAGTTACGAGCAACCCAACAAGGCCTACACCGATGAGCAATACGGCCGTTTTTGCAGGGCTGTAAGCATATTGGAAGAGGATGGTTTTAGTTTTGAAACCAAGCACTGCTGTAACTCTGCCGCTACCCTGCTCTGCTCTGACAAGCATCTGGATGCGGTGCGCCCCGGAATAATCCTTTACGGACTCACCCCCTCCTGTGAAATAAAGCTTGACAGCAGGTTCATCCCCGTTATGACCTTTAAGGCAACCGTTTCTATGGTTAAGGACGTGGCAGAGGATGAAACCATAAGCTACGGACGAACCTATAAAACCAAGCGTCCTACCAAAATTGCCACAGTTACGGCAGGCTATGCCGACGGTTTCCCTCGACTGCTTTCCTCTAAAGGAAGCGTACTGATACGCGGACAAAAAGCCCCCATTACGGGCAGAATTTGTATGGACCAGTTCTGCGCCGACGTAAGTCATATTGAAGGGGTAAAGGAAGGCGACACAGTAATTCTTTTCGGACAGGGACTTCCCGTAGAGGAAATGGCAGACGGGGCCGACACCATAAACTACGAAATAGTTTGCGGCCTTTCTAAGCGCGTTCCCAGGGTTTATATTAAAGACGGAAAAGAAATTGAAGAATAAAAACGGAGAAATTTTCTCCGTTTTTTTGTTGCTTTTTTTCGGAATTTGTGATAATATAACATATGATATATAACACTTGATATATTTGGAGGTGCGGTATGCCGCCTAAGTTTAAAGTAACAAGGGAAGATATTATAAATTCTGCAGTAGAACTTGTGAGAGCCGAAGGTGCCGATAATCTTAATGCACGAAACCTTGCCGCAAGACTGGGCATTTCGACCCAGCCTATATTTTCTAATTTTGCATCTATGCAGGAGCTGAAGCTTGCCGTGGTTGAAAAGGCCGACACACTCTGTAATGAATATATGCTAAAGGAAGAAAAAAGCGGAAAGTACCCCATTTACAAGGCAAGCGGAATGGCCTATATCCGATTTGCAAGGGAAGAAAAAGAACTGTTTAAGCTGCTTTATATGCGCGACCGCTCGGATGAAGCGATACCGGAAAACTCCCAGCAGGACGACAAGATGTCCTCTATTGTGGAAAGCAATACGGGGCTTGATGATACTACGGCAAGGCTGTTTCATCTTGAAATGTGGGCATGCGTTCACGGAATTGCCGTAATGCTTGCAACGGGATTTTTCGACATTGATACAGACCTAGTAAGCCGTATGCTTACCGACTGTTATCAGGGGCTTTTAAAGCAGTTTGGAGGGAAACAGTAGCCTATGGAAACCATAAGAATCGAAGGCTTAACAAAAAAATATAAAAATCTTGTTGCGGTGGACAATCTCTTTCTTTCGATTAAGAAGGGCGAATTGTTTGCTCTGCTGGGAGTAAACGGCGCAGGTAAAACCACCACCATAAAAATGCTGTCCTGCCTTACCGCGCCCACAAGCGGAAATGCTTTTTTAAAGGGTAGAAGCATTTTAACCGACACAGCCGCCGTAAAATCAATAATAGCTGTTTCCCCGCAAGAAACTGCGGTGGCTCCTGCCCTGACGGTTTATGAAAATCTTGAACTCATATGCGGTGTTCACGGATTTTCAAAAGAAAAGCAAAACCAAAAAATACAGGAGCTGACGGCACTTCTGGGCCTTGATTCAATTCTTAAAAAGAAGGCAGAAAAGC
>JAXJWR010000076.1:0-5493 GCA_036307905.1 Acutalibacteraceae bacterium | reverse complement strand
TTCTATATATTTGCGGCCGTAATGGTAGGCTTTGACGTGCTTATTTCTGCGGTAAACGGTGTGATTCACGGTCATATTCTCGACGAAAACTTCCTTATGACCTTGGGCAGCGTTTGCGCATTCGCCCTTGGTGAATATGCAGAAGGAACCTTCATTCTGCTCTTTTACCAGGTGGGTGAGCTTTTCCAGGCCTTAGCAGTAGGAAAATCCAGAAGGTCTATTGCCGCCCTTATGGACATTCGTCCCGATTTTGCGAGAATTTGCAAAGAGGGTGAGCTTGTTACAGTCGACCCCTTCGAGGCTGAGATTGGCGACATAATACTGGTTGAACCGGGTGAAAAGATTCCTCTGGACGGAATAATTACTAAAGGCAGTACCGACATAGATACTTCTTCCCTTACAGGAGAGGCTATACCCGTTGGTCGTGGGGTAGGCGATGAGGTGATTAGCGGAAGCATAAACCTGACCTCCCCTATTGAAGTACGGGTAACAAAAGAATTCGACGAATCTACCGTATCTAAAATTCTTGAACTGGTGGAAAACGCATCTGCGAGAAAGACCAAGGTAGAGAATTTTGTTACATCCTTTGCAAAATACTACACCCCTGCCGTTGTTCTGGCGGCTGTGGCAGTGGCGCTATTGCCTCCCCTGCTGTTTAGCGGCGAATGGTCGGTATGGGTATTACGCGCAGTTATGTTTGTGGTAATCTCCTGTCCCTGCGCACTTGTAGTTTCGGTTCCTATGGCCTTCTTTGGAGCGCTGGGCGGAGCCTCACGACAGGGTATTCTGATTAAAGGCAGTAACTTTTTAGAGAGTTTGGCAAGGATTCAAACCGTTGTGTTCGACAAAACGGGAACCCTTACCCGTGGTGCCTTCAAGGTAGACGGCATCCGTCCCGAAAACGGAATATCCGAACAGTATCTTTTAGAGGTTGCCGCCATTTGCGAACAACATTCAACACATCCCATTGCCATGGCAATAAAAAACGAATACACGAAGGAAATTCCGACAAAGGGTGTATACGAAAATATTGCCGGTAAGGGTGTGCTGTGCAAGCTCGATAACGAAACCCTGATAGCAGGCAACGCCAAGCTCTTGCAGGAACAGGGTTACACCGTAAACGAAAACACCTCCTGCTCCACCGTAATACATTTAGCTGACGGAAGATACCTTGGATATATACTGATAAACGATTCCTTGCGTACTTCATCCAAGGAAACGCTTAAAACCCTTAAAGCACTTGGCATAAAACAGACCGTTATGCTCACCGGTGACCGTAAGGAGTCTGCCGAGGCTGTAGCCGAGGCGCTGGGAATAGATAGTTTCCGTTGGGGACTTCTGCCTGCAGACAAGGTAGATGCCGCCGAAGAGCTTATTTCTGCAGAGCCGGGCAGAGTAGCCTTCGTAGGTGACGGAATCAATGATGCTCCCGTTATTGCACGAGCTGACGTAGGCTTTGCAATGGGTGGCTTGGGCAGCGATGCCGCCATAGAAGCCGCGGATGTTGTAATTATGAACGACGACCTTACACTAATACCAAAGGCTATTAAAATAGCGCAAAAGGCTATGCGAATATCCCGACAGAATATAACCGTTTCGCTGGTTATTAAATTTTCTTTCCTTATTCTCAGTTTTTTGGGGCTTTCTAACATCTGGATGGCTGTATTTGCAGACGTAGGTGTGCTTATAATTGCCATTCTCAATTCTATGAGGACCTTGGCTCGATAAAAGAGATAAAAAAATACTGTTCACCTCATCTGAAGTGAACAGTATTTTTATTTGATTATTCTTCGTCGGATTCTGCTATGTCTTCGGTTTCGCCTACTTCGGCCTCCTCGTCGGAGTCGGCATCTTCGGCATTTTCCTCTTCAACAAAATTCTCTTCGAAGGTGTCTGTCTCGTTATCTGCCGCATTACCGTTTGTAGAGATGAACTCAAATCCCAGTGATTCGTTTTTCTCTTCTGCAGATTCTTCCTCGTCGTAGTCGTAATCTCTGTTCTTTCCTGCTGTTGCTATTTTAACAATGAGCACGATTATAACGGCAATTAAAAGAAGCATAATTGCGGGAATGGTGATGGCAACTATTTTAACGTTTGTATTAAGAGCATTGAAACTGTCGATAATATTGGTGCTGTTAGCAGAGGTATCGTCATCCTCGTCTTCAAGTTCTTCTTTTTCGGAGCTGAAGGTAAGACCTGTAGCACGCTGAATGGTCTGGTCAACGGTATCGAAGGTATAAAATGCATTCTGTCCGCCGGGGCCTTTACCGTAGAACATAAAGAACTCAGAGCCGGAATCTGCCGTACTCTTGTAAGCGGGCACAGGGATTCCGCCAATTTCATATCCCTCGACCTCTCTGTATCCGTCGGGAATTTTGTCGGTAGGAAGAACGTAGAATAAATAGTTTTCTCCAAGAAGGTCGATGGTTATAAGCTTGGTGAAGGTTTCGTCCTTATTTACTACGTAAAATCCGGAATCGCTGCCGTCGGGCATTGTAAGGAATACCATAACAATGCTGTTGTCGCTGAGGGCGGGAACGGTCTGGCCGTTGAAGGCATAGTCGATGACACTGAAATGCTTGGGAAGAGTCTGTGCAGAGAAATCAACTCCCAGGTACATGGTAATGCCGTTTACAACAACCTCGGTAACGTCATTTGCGGGAGTATCAACTGTTTCATCGGAGGGAGGATTGCCGTTTTCGTCGAGACGGATTACGTTAACGGTATAGGTTCTTGTATTGCCGTTCTCTGCGGTTACGGTAACAACGCGCTTATTGTAGCCAACCTTCATATCCTTGCTACCCTCTACGTTATAGGATGCGTTGGGGTTAGATTTAGTTGCCTGAAGCCAAAGCTCGGTAACAGAGTTCTCTATTGTAACGCTGTATGTGGTTACATCGGGATGGAACTTAGGAGTAAGGGTTCCTGAAGATACTGCGAGATACTTAAGGTTAGCATCGGAAGAGGCCTGCGCGCTGGGATTGGTAACCGTAATTGCGGCCGAGCAGCCTGTAAGTGTGTTTTCGCTGTTGCTATCTCCCACATAGGAAATATTTTCAATAGCAATGGTTGATTTACCGGCGGCAATAGCTTTGAATTTTACAGTTTGGCTTACGGTGTTTTGAGATGAATCTAAAACAACTATTACCTTTCCTTTAGTGAGCAGGTTACAGTTGTCGCCACCAACGAACTCTATTATGCTGGAATCGTAGGTAATATATGCTTCCAGCGAATATATCTTATCGCCGGAAGGTGCAGATATACGACCGGTAACACTGAAGGTAGTACCTATAGTAGGTTTGTTATTACTGAATGCAATGGACGAGCCTGCCGCAGAAACGCTTATCGTTAAAACAGAAAGCAGAATGCTTGCCGCCATAATTACTGTAATTATTTTCTTTGCTAAGTTTTTCATAAATTACTCCTATTGTTCAATTTCAGATATTTTAAGCAGATGCTTTTTTACCCGAGCAAGGTCTAATATAGATATCTTATTATCGCGGTTTGTATCAGCTGCGGTGCTTTGATATCCGGAAAGTTTTGAGACTTGAAGCAGGTGCTTTTTTACAAGTGCCAAGTCCACAATGGAAATCTTTCCGTCGGAATTCACGTCTCCGAAAATAACTATCCTATACTTTAGTTTTTGGGTTCCTGCATTGTTGTAAATTCCAATAGTGTCGCCTGTAACAATGGTTCCGGTAGTTTTTTGAGTGCCGTTTTCGGCAAACACCTTGGCGGTGCCGTTAACCACTTTGAAGTTTTTAATAAAGGCTTGCACATCGGTGCCCGGGGCTACCCCGCTTACATAGGTGCCGATGTCGTAGCTGCCTTCTACCGAAGGTTCGGGTATGGCGGTGGGTAACTGAGAACCGCCCTTTTGCCTGAAAACGTACAACGTGTAAACTGCGGTTTTGCCTGAGGCTGCAGTAACGGTAAGTTTTATTTCGTTTTTACCCTGCTTGAGGCTTACCTTTCCTCCGCCTTCAACCTTTGCCCCTTCGGGCACGGTGGCGGTAACGGTCATTTCGGAAACGTTTTCATCGAATATCATTTCGTATTCGTTCTTATACTTCGAAAAGCCTTCTACCGCTACGTCGTTTATCTTTAAGGAGGTTATATAATAATTGTTTGCCCCCTTTGATGTTGGAAGTGCGGTTGTATTTTGTTCCGGCATAGATTTATATACCGGTATACTGAAGGTAAGGGCAGCGTCCGTATTAACGCTGGAATAGGCATTTTTAAGTTTAGACGTTTCAAGATATGCACCCTGCACGTTTGTCATGTACTGGTTGGCATAAAATGAAGGTGAAATAACGTTGAATTTTTTATAATACAGGTTGTCCTGTCCGCGGTTAACATATCCCTTGGCATAATATTTAGCGCCACCTATGATAGATTTGGCGCGAGTGTTCCAAGGACGGTCAAAGCTTGTACCCTTTCCGTCGGAGCCGCCTTTAGCATATAATAGGCCATAGGATACGGCGTCGTAATCGCCGCTTCGCCAAGCACGGATATTGAAGAAGTTGTAATAGCCTTCAAAGCCCTTGACCTTACCCGAGATGCTTCCGCCCGTTCCCTTGTTTCCTTGCTCGATAAGGATGCTGGCGGCCAGCACATAAGGGCTTACTCCCGACTCTTTTGCAGCCTGCATAAGAAGGTCGTTATAGGTTTTGTGGGTATCCTCGGGGAATTCACCTTCCATAAAGGTGCCGTTAAGTATTTTTTGAAGACCCTCGGCATTTTGGATATTGGGATTATACGTTTGGTCGAGGAACATATAAATGCTGTTTTCATTTATAAAGTTGCGGGGTTCGAGATAATATTCGACTACCTCCCGTTCGGCGGTTACCCAGTCGCCCGAGTCGTAGGAAACATAGGTATTCGTCGACCATTCGTATGCATACTCTGCCATTGATTTCCACGAAGCGGGAATACTGCTGACGCCGTTTTGTACAAGAGACTGACCCACGGCACTTTCGGCAGTGACCGCTTCTTCCCAGGTCATTGTAAGGTGGTCTGCCAGGAATATCCAACTGGGATGCACCGCATGAAGCTGACGGAGGAGTACCTTATAGCTTTCCGGGAAGTTTTGCTTTGCAAGATTTGTTTCAAAGTCGGCGTCATAATCGTATTTAGGAATTTCGGTAACGTTTATAATATAACTCTTTAGTACGTACCCGTAGTTCTGCCCAAATGCGATTTTAAACCAATCGGCACCCGAGGTATCTTTCTCGGTGCTGTATATTGTAACGACTGCTCCGGTTTTAAGTTGACCAAGAACGCTGTAACCCGTACCCGGTCCTGAACGCACGTTAAGTGCATCAACCTGCTTTACGCTACCGGTATGCGTAGGTTCGGTATCGGCCAGGACGCAAAAAATCCCGCCGTTTATTCCCAAAGAGGCAATAAGCAGCGCAAGGCAAAGAAATACCGAAACAAGTTTCTTTATCTGCGTCATAGCGTGTCCTTTCCTTTACGTCACATATATTTTAA
>JAXJWR010000075.1:0-1879 GCA_036307905.1 Acutalibacteraceae bacterium | reverse complement strand
ATCGGACAGTTCGGCGTGGGATTTTACTCGGCCTTTATGGTGGCCGACAAGGTAACCGTTTACACCCGTTCTTATAAATCCGAGCAGGGCTACAAATGGGTCTCCGACGGACTGGAAGGCTATACCGTTTCGGATTTCTCGAAGGAGGATGTGGGCACGGTCATTGAAATGCACCTTAAAGAGGACACCGAGGAATTCAGCTTCAGCGATTTTCTTGACGAATACCGCATTAAAGGTCTTATAAAAACCTATTCCGATTATATCCGTTACCCCATCAAAATGGAGGTTACCAAGCATAAAGAGGAGGGCGAAGGGGAAGATAAGCATAGCGTTTCCTATAAGGAAATCGAAACCGTAAACTCTATGGTTCCCCTCTGGCAGAAAAGCAAAAGCGAGGTGACCGAGGAGGCGCTTTCGGCCTTTTATAAGGACACCTTCTACGATTTTGAGGAGCCTGTGCTTTCTATCCACACCAGCACCGAGGGTCTGGTATCCTATAAAGCTCTGCTTTTTGTACCCTCGGCTCTGCCTTATAATTATTACACCAAGGATTTCCAAAAGGGACTAAGGCTTTATTCCTCGGGAGTTCTTATTATGGACCGCTGTGAGGAGCTGCTCCCCGACCATTTCCGTTTTGTAAAGGGTGTTGTGGACAGCGAGGACCTTTCCCTGAACATCTCCCGCGAGATGCTCCAGCAGACAAGTCAGCTTAAAACCATTGCCAACGGCATTGAGAAAAAAATTAAGTCAGAGCTTAAAAAGCTACTCACAAACGACCGCGAAAAGTTTGAAAAATTCTTCTCTGTGTTCGGACTTCAGCTTAAATACGGCGTGGTTTCCGACTTTGGCGCAAATAAGGAAAAGCTTAAGGATTTGCTTTTATTCCGTAGTCTTAAAGAGGAAAAGCTTATAACCATTGCCGAATATATTGCCGCTATGCCCGAGGACCAGAAGCACATCTATTATGCCTGCGGTCAGTCGGTGGCTAAAATCGGCGCCCTTCCCCAAACCGAGCTTATAAAGGACAAGGGCTACGATATGCTGATGCTCACCGACGAGGTGGACGAGTTCGTTATGCAGACCCTGGGCGCAGAAGGCGAGAAGGATTACTGCTCCATAAACTCCGAAAAGGCCGACCTTTTAAACGATTCCGACGAGGAGAAGGCAAAAACCGCCGAAGAAGAAAACAAGGAAATGCTGAATTTCCTTAAAGAGTCCCTCTCGGGCAAGGTAGCCGAGGTGGTTATATCCAAAAAGCTTAAATCTCACCCCGTATGCCTTAGCACCACAGGTCCCATTACCCTGGAAATGGAAAAATATTTTGCCCAAATCCCCGGCGACGAAGCGCAAAAGCCCAAGGCACAAAGGGTGCTGGAGCTTAATGCCGCCCATCCTGTTTTCGAAAGACTTAAAATTTTTTACGAGTCCGACCGCGAAAAGGCCGAAAAGCTGGCAGAAATTCTTTACTGTCAGGCAACACTTATTGCAGGCCTCCCCATCGACGACCCCGCAGCATATACAGAGCTTCTCTGTGAGATGCTGTAATCTTTATCAAAATATAAAGACACAGGGCAGGGATAAGAAGCTAGGGGTTTGCTAACGCAAACAGGGGTGCTTCGCACAGTATACTGCGGCAAAGCCGCCCCTGCAAAACGCCTTTTGCCCCTGTGTCGCATAGCGACACCCCTTATCCCTAAAAAAACAAAATAAAATTTTTCTTTACTTTTTAAAACCTTTGTGCTATACTACTATGGCTACCGCGTTCTATGCTTTGGGCGACTGCCCCTGTGGGGATTCACCTGACCCAATGCTTGGATCGTGGCGGACAAATATTAAATGAGGTGAAACAAATGACAGCAGAACAGAAGCAGGCTATTAT
>JAXJWR010000074.1:0-1147 GCA_036307905.1 Acutalibacteraceae bacterium | reverse complement strand
CTTCTGTATTCAGCTTAATATCGATTGGATATCTCTTAATTTCACGCTCATACCAGGCAATTAAGGTACGGTCCTTTTCCTTGAAGGAAGGTGCTGCCGCAGCGATAAATATACCTCCAAGCTTGTTGTCCTTTTCATAAAGGGTTACCTTATGTCCGCGCTTGGCACAGAGGATTGCAGCCTCCATACCTCCGATACCGCCGCCGATAACGGCGATATTCTTACTCTTTTTGGCAGGCCTTATGCTGTACTTTTTGGACTGCATAGTTTCGGGGTTAAGGGCACAACGGGCAAGGCCCATAGTGTCGGTAAGGTCCTGAGTATTAGCGTGACCCTTGGAGGAAGAGAAGTTAAAGCAGCCTGCGTGACAGCAGATACAAGGCTTAATTTCCTCAAGACGGTCTTCAATAAGCTTGGTTATCCAGGCGGGGTCGGTAAGGAACTGACGGGCAACTCCCACACCGTCGATTCTGCCTTCGGCAACAGCCTTGGCGCCTGTTTCGGCATCCATTCGGCCTGCGCAGACAACGGGGATATCTACAAACTTCTTAATATGGGCTACGTCCTCAAGGTTGCAGTTCTCGGGCATATACATAGGGGGATGTGCCCAGTACCAGGAATCGTATGTGCCGTTGTCGGCATTAAGCATATCGTATCCTGCATCCTGAAGATATTTTGCGGCCTTTTCGGATTCTTCCATATTACGGCCTACCTCGGTATACTCCTCTCCGGGCATTGCGCCTTTGCAGAAGCCCTTCATTTTAGACTCTACCGAATAGCGGAGAGAAACGGGGAAGTTTTCGCCGCAGGAGGCTTTAATGGCCTTTACCACCTCGGCGGCAAAACGGTAACGGTTTTCGAAGCTGCCGCCGTATTCGTCGGTACGCTTGTTGAAAAACTCAATGGCAAACTGGTCAAGAAGGTAGCCCTCGTGAACGGCGTGCACCTCAACTCCGTCTACCCCTGCATCCATACAAAGCTTTGCGGTTTTTGCAAAGGCCTCGATTATTTCTTCAATCTGCTCTACCGTCATTTCGGGACAGATGATGTCGTGAGCCCAACGGGAGGGCTGGGGGCTGGGAGAAGCCAGCTCGTGCGAGGTGTCGATAACCGGCTTTATAAGGGCGCGGGTGAACTTGTTTTTATG
>JAXJWR010000073.1:0-3054 GCA_036307905.1 Acutalibacteraceae bacterium | reverse complement strand
CTTAAAGTTTGTTTTGCCATAAAAAATACCTCCAAGCTGAACGACATTGTACGATATTGTGAAATATTGTATTACAATCTTATTATATGCAAATATTTTGATTTTGTCAATAGTATTTATTTTTTAATAAATGTAACTTATAATCATATTAGCCTTTTTGTTCACATAATTTTCTCAAGATTTTTCCGATGTCTGTTTTTATTTCCTTGTATATTGCTTGTCTGCGATATTTTGGTGCAAATACAATATGGTATTGACATCTCCACTTAGTATGTTCTAAACTATTTATGTCCTTCTCTTTCATGGCTAGGACCTCCTTGGTATATTTTGTTGGGTTGGCGAACCTCAACTTCAATATACCAAGGAGTTTTTATTCTGTCCATAGCTAAAGCTCTTTGCCCACTGGCAGAGCCAGTGGTTGTTCTACGAAAGCAAAAGGACATATGCATCTTTGCTGATGCATATGTCCTTTTTTTGTTTCATTCATATTTCCCTTAAGGGTGCAGTTATTAATTGATTCTGCCGTAAAGGGGAAGGTCGGGTGCGTCCTTTTTGGGAGCGCGGTTGGGGTCAGCCGAAGCCGATACGGTCTGGGAAGGACGACGGTCGCCTCTTCTGCCGCCTCTGCGGTCGTCGCGACGGGGAGGACGCTTGTCGCCGTTTTCGGGCATAATCACAACGCGACGGTTGCTGCCTTCACCGGTAGAGTTGGAAACAACTCCCTCGATTTCCTGAACGGCGGTATGAATGATGCGACGCTCATAAGGATTCATCGGTTCAAGACTGCGGCTTCTGCCGGAGGAAAGAACCTGTGCGGAAACACGCTTTGCAAGAGAAATAAGGGTCTGCTCTCTCTTTTCGCGATAATTTCCGATGTTAAGGGTAACCTTCTGGTATCCGTTGCCTGTATTTGCTGCAAGGGAGGTAAGATACTGGAGCGCATCGAGGGTTTCGCCTCTTCTTCCGATTACCACACCAAGCTTATCGCCATCGAGCTGAAGGTAGATAACTCCGCTGTTTTCGGCGGCAGAAACGGTTACGTTTTCACAGCCGAGACCTTCCATAACGGTTTTGATGTATGCGGCGGCCTTTGCTGCGCTGCTGCCCTCGGCCAGCTTTTCGGCAGGGATAAGATTAAGCTCAATTTCGGGAGCTTCTTTTTTCTCTTCCTTCTTTTCGGCCTTTTTCTCGGGCTTCTTTTCAGCCTTGGGAGCGGCCTTCTTTTCGGTTTTCTTCTTTTCGGGCTTAGGGTCGGGAAGCTCGATAAAAGCCTTTACCTTTGCCATAGAGCCGCCGAAAAGACCAAGAGTCTTTTTCTTGAAGTCGCAGATGACTTCGATTTTTACATCATCGTCATTTTTAAGACCGAGGGTGTTTACAAGACCTGTTTTAGCATTTTCGGTTGCTTTTACAAGGTCGAGCCCCTCTCCGATATATTCTTTAATCCAGGAGTTTGCCTTCTTTCTATTCGTCGTCTTTAGCGACACGTTTGCTTATAAATTTTTGTTCAGCTTCGTAAACGCTGATAATTTCTTTTGCACGCTCGGTGGCAAGCATCTTCTGGGGGCCGTAAAAATACTGCAGTGCTATCTGAATTCCGCCCGAGATAAGGCTGGAGCAGGCCCAATAGAAGCCCACACCGGCAGGTACGGTAAAGCCGATGAAAAGGGAAATAAGTGGCATTGTCAGCATCATTCCGGTCATGGAAGGAGCGTCGGGGTTGACCTTTTTCTGCATTTTTATGGATGCAAAAGATGTAAGCATCTGGGCGGCAAAGGCGGCGATGGGGATAAGCCAGTTAAGCTCGAACCCTTCGAAGATATTGATTGTAAACTTGGGGGTTGTGGTAAGGTCGATTCCCCACAGAGAGAAATCGATATCCTTAATTTTCTCGAAAACATCGGGAAACTTCGCAGCGTTGCCGGCATTTGCCGTAAGGTTATCGATGATTGCAAGCTCGCGGCTATAGTTCGTACTTGTGATGCCTATAACTTCGGCCATTTTATTTATGACGTCGGTAGAAACGTGCATAAGATAGGTAAGAGGCTTGGTTATGAGATAGTAGATAGAAAACATAATGGGCATACGAATAAGCAGGGGAAGGCATCCGCCCGACATGGAGATATTCTCCTCCTGGTAAAGCTTCTGCATTTCCTGGCTGTAACGCTGCTTATCGTCGCCGTATTTTCTTTTAAGCTCGTCAAGCTTGGGTTTTATGCGCATCTGTCCCACAGAAGCCTTCTGGCTCTTTATGGACAGGGGTATCATTGCCGCGTTAATAAATAAGGTAAACACAAATACTGCGGCGGCAAAGCTGTTTCCCATCAGACTGGAAAAGAAGTTAAGAATGTAACTGAGGGGAATATTGATAATATTAAATAGCCATTCCAATTTATTCACCATCCGTATCAGACCCGGGGTCTGACGGCCTGTTTTTCAAATTTTTAAGCGGCACAGGGTCGTACCCGCCCTTGCACAGCGGATTGCACCGCAACACTCTGTAAATTGCAAGAAAAGTGCCCTTTAGGGCACCGTGTTCCTCCAGGGCCTGTATGGCATAGTGGGAGCAGGTTGGATAAAACCTGCAACAGGGGGCCTTTAAGGGGGAAATGTTTTTTTGATAGAATCGTACGAGTCGGATAAAAAGTTTACGCATCTTCTTTTACGATGCCTGCCTCGCTGAGATTTTTATAAAGCGAAGCGGCAATATCCGTGCTTTTGGATTTAAGCAGTCGCGTTCTGGCTACGAGGACAAAATCGTAACCCGAACATATTTCGCCCGCAATTTGGGCGAAGGCGGCGGTTAGTATTCGCTTTGCGCGGTTTCGCTGAACCGCACCGCCGATTTTTTTGCTTACGGTTATCCCAAGGCGAATGCCCGGGGTACGGCTTTTGAAGGCATAGGCTACGAACGCAGGATCGACAAAGGCCGTTCCGCGTCCGTAAATCCGTCTGAAATCAGAATTCTGCTTCAGTTTTTTAAAACAGTACATAAATTAGTATGTGAGCTGCTTTCTGCCCTTTGCTCTGCGGCGGGCAAGTACCTTGCGTCCG
>JAXJWR010000072.1:0-14008 GCA_036307905.1 Acutalibacteraceae bacterium | reverse complement strand
GTTATGTAAGAGTTCGAATTCATACGCAAAAACAGCAAAAATATCTTTTTTGTAGCCCATAGCCAAAACTCCAAATGCAACTTTTCTTGTATTTGGGGTTTTTATTTTTAAATATATAATTTGCTTTAATTATCTTGCTTGTTATGATAAAATATTTCAAATAATAGTATTTAGGTGCAATATATGAATAATATAACTAAAACTTTGCTTGGGTTCGATATAGGTGGAACAAAGTGTGCTGTATTGGTAGGTACATACGATGGCATATCTATTGAAATCATCGCTAAGGAGTCGATACCGACAGGTAAAAACGAATCGCCTTACAGCATTACCGAACAGCTTTGCGTATTGGCAGAGGGACTATTGGAAGGAAAAGACGTTGACGCAATAGGTATATCCTGCGGTGGGCCGCTCGATTCCAAAAAAGGAATTGTTATGCGGCCACCGAATCTTCCTCTGTGGGACGACTTCCCTATTTGTGAAATTCTTACCAAAAGATTTAATGCGCCTGCGCATCTACAAAATGATGCCAATGCTTGCGCACTGGCTGAGTTTAAGCTTGGAGCAGGTCAAGGAACAAATAATATGGTGTTCCTAACCTTTGGCACAGGTTTGGGTGCGGGTATAATAATAAACGGAATGCTTTATGAAGGCACTAACGGAAATGCAGGTGAAGTTGGTCACATTCGACTTGCTGACAAAGGCCCTGTCGGATTTGGTAAAGCAGGTTCTTTCGAAGGCTTTTGCAGTGGCGGAGGTATCGCCCAGCTTGGCTATATCGACGCTTGCGAGGAGATAAATAAAGGCGCAGTTATTCCCTACTTTGACGCTGCGAAGCCGTACGGCGGCCTTTCTGCAAAGATTTTGGCAGAACAAGCTCATCTGGGTGATGAGTTTGCATTAAACATATATAAAAAGTGTGGTCACTACCTTGGAAAAGGTCTTTCTATACTGATTGATATACTAAACCCCGAACGTATAGTTATCGGAAGTATATTTGCGAGATCCGGAGAGCTTTTAATATCTGAAATGGAGAAAGAAATAAAACAAGAAGCCCTTCCCTGCTCTTCATCTGTTTGTAACATAGTTCCTGCAATGCTTGGTGAGCAAATCGGAGACTATGCCGCCTTAATAACAGCTACGCTATAATAATGAGGCAGTTCAACATTGAACTGCCTCTATTTGTCAAAAATCATTGCAAATATTCCTCTGTCAAACATCTTGTAAACCAGCATAACCGAAATGGGTAAAACAAATATTCCGACAAAACCAAATAGTTTAAGTCCTATAAATACCGACAATAGCGCAAATAAGGGGTGAAGGCCAATTTGTTTTCCAATCACTTTAGGTTCGATTATGTTACGGATAACTGTAATTATTGCGTATAGTATCAGTAACCCTGCACCAAGTGCATAATCGGATATAAACAATCGGTATAACCCCCACGGAATCAGAATGGTACCGGTTCCAATGATGGGAAGTAAATCCAGCAAAGCAATTACAAGTGAAATTACTATTGCATTTTTAACATTAAACAGAAGAAGTCCAACCAGTATTTCCATAAAGGTTATCAAAAACATCTTCATATAACCGATTAACAGCTTTACCACGTTTTCACTTAGCAATGATTTAATTTCAAGTATAATCCTCGACCATTTTTCAGTTATGATGCTTCTAATACTGTCTTTAAATCTGTCATAATCTTTAGCAATATAGCAGGAGGCTATTACTGTGGCAACGGAACCTGTTAAAAACATCGGAGCAGCAGAGGCTGTTTTTTTCATAAAATCAGTAATTAAATCGGTTACTCCGTTAATAATAGCGGTTGTAATTTTATTGATTTGAACATTAAGAAATTCAGATGAGGTAGATAGTTTAAACTCTTCGGTGAATTCGTTAATTTTATTACTTAAATCAGAAAGCAAACTGCTGTTTTCTTCTGCAAATTTTGAAATATAGCCATAAGATTTATAAATTATAAGCATTATAGAAAATATCAAAACTGAATATATCATAACAACTAAAATCATGGCGCATATGCCCTTTTTAACACCAAATTTCTTTGATATATAGTCTGATGGGCGTTGAACGAGTACTGTAACAATAATTCCAATAATTACAGGAAAAAGGTATATTAACGAAAATCGCAGCAAAAAATATACTATTACTGCAATAACAGAATAAAATAATAGATTTATCAAAAAGGATACTTTGATTTTGTTTTCCATTTTGCTCACCTTTTCTACAAATATAGTCCACAAATCCAGCGACTTTTTGGCAATTTGACAATATTTATATTTTACACATTTTTTTGTTGATTTATTCGGGTAAAGTATGTTATATTGTATTAGTCAAAAATACAGTTGTATTTGAGAGGTGAACACTTTTGAGCAAGAAAACCTTCTATATTGTGGATGCTGATGCTCTCCCTGAAGTATATAAAAAGGTTGTTACCGCTAAGGAAATGGTAGATAACGGAACCGCTAAAAACATAAGTATGGCCATTAAAATGTGCGATCTGTCCAGAAGCGCTTTTTATAAATATAAGGATTCAGTTTTCAAAGCAAAATCACAAGACCCGGAAAAGGTTGAACTTCAGGCTGTTCTCGTTGATCGCGCAGGAGTATTATCTGCGGTAAGTAACGTTCTTTTTCAAAGTGGCGCTAATATAATTACGGTAAACCAAACAGAACCCACAAGTGGCCTCGCTACCGTTTCTGTGGTTATTGGAACCGAAGGACTCAAAATATCTCTGGATGCACTGGTTAAAAGAATTGAAGACCTTGACGAAGTAATTTCCGTCAAGATTATATAAGGAGGATTTTATGATAAATGTTGCTATTATGGGACACGGTGTCGTTGGCTCCGGTGTTGCAGAAATATTACATAATCATTCTAAACGAGTTTCCGATAAAGCTAAGGCAGATATCAATATTAAGTATATTTTGGACCTTCGCGATTTTGACGGTCTCCCCTATTCTGATAAATTTATAAAAGATTTTAATCTTATACTAAATGATCCCGATGTTCAGATTGTGGTAGAAGTAATGGGAGGCTGCACCTTTGCTTATGATTATGTAAAAGCTTGCCTGCTTGCTGGTAAAAGCGTTTGCTCTTCCAACAAAGAGCTTGTTGCTGCAAAAGGTGCCGAGCTTTTAGATATAGCATTGGAAAAGAATGTAAACTTCCTTTTCGAAGCCAGCGTAGGCGGCGGAATTCCCGTATTACGTCCTATGGCTCAGTGTCTTACCGCTAATGAAATCACAGAGGTTACCGGTATTCTTAACGGAACAACAAATTTCATTCTTACCAAGATGATCGACGACAATATGTCTTTTGAAAATGCCCTTAAGCTTGCACAGGAGCTTGGATATGCCGAGAAGGATCCCACGGCCGACGTTGAAGGCCACGATGCTTGCAGAAAAATCTGTATTCTGGCTTCTCTTGGTTTTGGTAAGCACGTATATCCCGAACAGGTTAAAACCGAAGGTATCAGCAACATCTCCCTTCAGGATGTTGAATATGCAGCAGGCTTTGACTGTGTAATAAAACTTATCGGCCGCACAAGAAAGCTTGAAAACGGGAAGATAACCGCAAACGTTTATCCTGCACTTATCAGTAAAAAGCATATGCTTGCAGGCGTGAATGATGTTTTCAATGCTATTATGGTGCGCGGTGATGAGGTTGGAGACGTTATGTTCTATGGACGCGGTGCAGGTAAATTCCCTACTGCAAGTGCTGTTGTAGGCGACGTAATTGATTGTGCTAAGCATCTAACTTCCCGCAAATATCTGCATTGGATTGACGGTGATAAGGACTACGTTTCCGATAGTACTCAGGATATAGACAGATATTACGTTCTTATTTCTGCTAATGACCTTGATGTAGCAGTGGCGGAAATTGAAACAGTATTTAATAATCCTTCATATATAGTTAATAAGGAAAGAAGCGAAATTGCATTATTAACCGAAAACGATATTGAAGGAACACTTTTAAAACAAATTGACAGTCTGGTAAATTGCAAAGTTGTTAAAAAACTTCATGCACTCGACTAAACTGATTACAGACGGAGGTAAATTATGGCTTTAATGGTTAAAAAATTCGGCGGAAGCTCAGTTGCAAATGCCGAACGTGTCTTCAACGTAGCAAGAATTATTATTGAAGATTACAAAAAAGGTAACGATGTTGTTGTAGTTGTATCTGCACAAGGCGACACAACCGATGACCTCATCGCAAAAGCAAAGGAAATCAATCCTGACGGAGCATCAAAGCGCGAGATGGATATGCTTCTTTGTGCAGGTGAGCAGATTTCTATTGCTCTTCTTGCTATGGCAATAGAAAAGCTTGGATACCCTGCAACATCCCTTCTTGGTTGGCAGGCAGGATTCCAGACAAACTCCACCCACTCCCTTGCTCGCATAAAGCGCGTAGACCCTGAACGAATCAGAAACGAACTTGACAGAAAGAACATCGTAGTTGTTGCCGGATTCCAAGGTCTTAACAAGTATGACGACCTTACCACACTAGGTCGCGGTGGTTCGGATACCAGTGCCGTTGCTATTGCCGCATCAATGCACGCTGATGTATGTCAGATATACACCGACGTTGATGGTGTGTACACTGCCGATCCGCGCAAGGTTCCAGGTGCAAAGAAACTTGACGAAATCACCTATTCCGAAATGCTTGAGCTCGCTTCTCTGGGCGCTCAGGTGCTTAATAACCGTTCTGTTGAAATGGCAAAAAAATACGGCGTACAGCTTGAAGTTCTGTCCAGCCTTGAATCTAAACCCGGTACAATCGTAAAGGAGAAAGTAAATATGGAAAAAATGCTTATTAGCGGCGTAGCTAAGGACAATAACGTTGCAAGAATTGCTATTGTAGGACTCGACGACACCCCCGGTGTTGCATTTAAGATCTTTAACAGACTTGCACAGGCAAAGGTAAATATCGACATTATTCTTCAGTCTGTAGGTCGTGACGGTACCAAAGATATAACCTTTACCGTTACTGCTGATCAGGCTAAGGAAGCCGTTGACGCTATTGAATCGATGCGCGACGTTCTTACCTTTAAGAGCGTATCTGCAGACGATACAATCACTAAAGTATCTATTGTTGGCGCAGGTATGGAAACGCATCCCGGTGTTGCTTCTAAAATGTTCGAGGCCCTTTCCGATGAAAAAATCAATATTCAGAACATCTCTACCAGCGAAATTAAGATTTCTGTTCTTATTGACCAGAAGGATGCAGATAGAGCTGTTATTGCAATTCACGACAAGTTTATACACTAATTATTAAAAGATAAACCCCCGAAAGTTCAGGCTTTCGGGGGTTTTATTTATACTATTTTGTCCAAATTTGTGTTCTTTCAACAGAGTCGGACTGATATAAACGGAAATAGTCAATATCGTAATTGGCAGGAAGATTCTCTTCATGACCTTCAATACAATTCGGTTTAAATCTACTGTTTGGAGAGAAAACGTGATTATTGAAAATAATATATCTCGGGTCTTGGAAGCCTTCCATATCGGGACATTTATCATAAGATTTTGTGATGTCATAGGTATTGTAGCAGTACCCGTCCACATACATAGAAATCTCGGTGGGTGTCCATTCGTAACCATAAGTATGGTACTCGTCACTTAGGTTTTCGTAATTTTCGAACTTAAATGTTTTTCTAATCGACGAAGGACCTTGTGTTCGGTTATTGGAAACGTTTGTACCGTGAATTGCATTGTAGTCATAAAGATTTTTGTCGTAAATCTTATGAATCTGTGGTACGACTTCGTTTACTGAACCAAATATCTCAAAAACGTCTACTTCAACGCGATGATTTATTCCGGGAGTAAGTTCGCCAAGAGATCTACTGGTTCCGGTCCAATAAGAGGGCCACACACCTGTTTTAAAGGGAACTTTAGCGCGAATCTCAGCATATCCGTAACGGAAAGCCATGGTTCCGTTGGTTCGTACGGAAGCAGGTACTCCGTATTTCAAATTAGGCTGTTCAGGATCGTTATAAAGAATAGGAGTAAGTCTTAGATTGCCATCTACAATCTTTATAACATCGGGATTGCTAAGTACAATAATATCAGGCTCAAGGCCCTCGGCAACACAGTTACCCATATTTGTACCGGATACAGAATAAACCCATTTATAAAAGTTGATGTCGCTAAATGAAAATTCATCGCCCCACACGTAGCTATATGTACGTCCGTTAGATAACGTAATATCGGGATTGAAAGATGCAGTACCGTTTGTACAAATAGCAACTGTTTTATCGTTGGCAATGCTAATGTAGTCAGCTACCGTTGCAACAATATTATCGTCACTATTGGAAGAGAAAATCAGCTTATTATCACTAACGTATGTGCAATATTCGTTATCGGCGAGCGTTAGTGGCTGAATTCTGTTTGTATTACCAATAATAATTTCCTTCTGAACGGGCGGTACCGCATCGGAGAATACGGCCAGGTCTACACCAAAGTTGCTGTAATGCTTTTGAAGCTTCTGTGCAGCAGAATATGCGTTTTCGTTTCCTTCGGGATATATGATGCAATAATCATTTATTGTAAGGTCGGTGGTGTTATATGAAGTCGTCCTGTTATCAAAAAAAGCATATCTTAAGGGATGCTTATCTCTCTTTGTAAGGTCTACAAGATCACATACGTTAGACTTTCCGTCACAGTTAGAGTCGAATTCCCTATTGTTTGCATTTATAAGAGTATTACGCAGGAATAACAGGTCTTTATTATAATCAAATTCACCATCTCTATCGGCATCACCTATTGCGTTGCCGTAGGTTTTAAGAATTGGAGTTTTATCGGATATGGTGTACCAGGACCTATCCAATGCGGGCATATTGTCAAGCGCATCATTTCCTGTAATTTGCGCATAGGTTAAAATATCAAAATCAAATACATGGACAGTATTTTCAACATCATACTCAAGCTTTCCGTCGCCATCAGTGTCGATACCGTCAGAATCATAGAAATAATATGCATTTGTATTATTGCTTTCAACGTTTGTGTAAACGTTTTTAACCTTGTAAAGATCGAAATAAATGTCTTTCTTGGTATTTGCAATGTCAATATTATCGTATTTATATTGCTTTATAGACACAGCGAAGGGTGCATACGCAAGAGAATAACAATCGCTGGCGTCAACCACAGTTCCCCACGAGGTGCCTATCAGACCGTAACAATGTGAAATAGATACATTGTTGTGTTTTACAAGCCTACCGTTAAAACCGCAGTCGGTCATTTTAATTCCGTTTGTGTATGCAAGTAAACCGGCAACGGAATAAGAATCGCTGGATACGTTTTTCTTACCGCAGACAGTTACGTTATTTACCATACAGTTTTCAACGATTCCATCGAACCAAGAAGAAAGTGTTGCAGTAAAACGACCTCCTACTATAAACGAATTATCGACCGTAAGATTTCTAATGGAACTATTCTGTGCAGAAGGAATAAGTCCGCTGGTGGTATCGTTCATTTCAATATCGTACCATAATCCGTATACCGTATGCCCGCTTCCATCCAGACTGCCTTTGAAAGAGTCGCTATTACTATTAAGTGATTTATAACTCGAACAAGAAACGCTGTTACCGGTGAACCAACTGCGAGGCTCATAGTCATTATCAAGTAAATAACCTACAGTCCAATCGATTTTATCGATATTATTAAGGTATATGTCATTTGTTAGCTTATAGTACTTGCTGTTACCTGCAGAGCCGACCATATAAGCTAGTTGACCTGCTGAGCATATCAGATAAGGGTCATCCTCAGTACCGTTTCCATCGGTAATTAGTTCTCCTAAACCACTCCATACGTTGTCGTAATCGGGTATGAAGGTTTTAAGAACGGGATAACCTTCGGTTGCAACAAAATGCTCGCCAAGAATCATTTTGTTACCGTCTGCTATTTCTCCTTTCATCGAATCAGAGGACAGAACGGTCAACCCGGTAGCATCGCCATAGGTAGAATAGCAGTTTGTATAGGTAATTGTTTTACAGTTTCCACCATCAGTTTTACCGACAGAATAACAATTTTCAGCTAAAACCGTTATGCCGTTTGCGTCAGCAGTAAGACCTCCGTAATAACTGTTTTTGGTGTTTAGGGTTGCGGCAGAGTAGCAATTAATAAATGTGGCTTTTCCGGCGTATCCATAACTGATAAATCCTGCAGCACTGGTAGCATTGACGGAAACGTTTTCACCTACAAAGCAGTTTGTAAAAGATGATGAAATATTCTTATTCTGTTTATGAAATCCTATGAAGGCAGCACCTACGCCGGATGTATTTATGTATGCGCAATTAATTCCGAGGTCGTTCGCCTTAATACCACTCCAGGTGTAAGGAAAAAGTGCAGCATTCTTGGTTGAAGAAGGCTCGTTATAATAGAGTCCGTATATCGTATAACCCGCACCATCAAAATATCCGGAATTACTATCAGACAGATCACCACAAATCCATTTACGTGGAATATATCCTTCTTTTGCGACACCCGTTTTAAAATCTATTTTGGTTATATCGTTAAGATATATATCGTTTGTCAGTTTGAAATGAGCATTCCAGTATTTAGCATACCCTGAAACTGCAAGAGCAAGCTGTCCACCGTCAGAAATAAGGTAAGGGTTACTTGCAGTCCCATTTCCGCCTGCAAAAGAAGAAGCAATTTCGCCATTCCAGCAGGAACTTCCGTCATCGCTGGAGGATATGTCCATTATTATACATGATAAAGAAATAGAAGCAACTAATGCAAGTGAAATTATGAATTTTAACGTTTTAAGCATTACGTCCTCCTTGGTGATATGTTTTCTATAATTATATCATAGGAAATATTAAAAATCAAACAAAATATGCCCTCCAAAATAGGAAGGCATATGCTTAGGGTCTAATTCTGTCTCTGTCTCTGGGAAAAGCAGTAGCTTGCTTAATATTATCAAGACCAAGGATGTTCTGTACGATTCTCTCAAGGCCTAAACCAAGTCCGCCGTGAGGAGGCATACCGTATTTGTGCATTGTGAGGTAATCCTCGAAATCTTCAATGTTCATTCCCCTATCCTGCATCTTCTTAACCTGCATTTCATAGTCGTGAATACGCTGGCCACCGGTAGTAACCTCAAGTCCGTATAACAGCATATCGAAGCTGAGTGTGTAATTGGGGTCTGCGGGATCTTCCATAGCGTAGAAAGGACGTTTTACGGTAGGATAATGAGTTACGAATACTATGGGTGAATTGTACTCCTTAAGGAAGTATTCACCAAGCCATTTTTCTTCTTCGGGGGCAAAATCAGGCTCGAGAAGAGCATTTTCGCCCTGAGGACCGGGATGGGCGTCTGCGAACAGCTTCTTAGCATCCATAAATTTGATTTTAGGGAAGCTTTCCAGCTCAGGTAGTCTGTTACCCTGTCCGAGATACATTTCAAGCTCGGGCGCGTATTCTTCATTTAAAAGCTTAAAGATGTATTTAAACATTCTTGCTTCAAGCTCCATAATATCTTCGAACGAGTTAATGAATCCCATTTCAAGGTCAAGGCCCTGGAACTCGTTTATGTGACGATTGGTGCTGTATTTTTCTGCACGGAAAACAGGTCCTACAGTAAATACCTTCTGGAATACTCCAACCATTATCTGCTTATAAGTTTGGGGACTTTGGTTAAGGTATGCTTTCTGGCCGAAATAATCAACCTCGAACATATCTGCGCCGCCCTCTGCACCTGCAGTTACCATTTTGGGGGAAACAAACTCGGTAAAGCCTTCCTCGCGAAGGAACTGACGGAAGCCGTACATTACACCATCAGCAACCTTTAAAATAGCACGAGTTTTGGGATTGCGTAAAGCAATTATTCTGTTATCAAGCATTGTGTTGAGATTTAGCTTTGCTATTTTCTTGTCGTTGCTTATTTCAACGGGAGGAACTTCTGCCTTACCTGAAATACGGGTCATGTTATTGATGCGAATATCAAAGCCTAAACGACTTCTTTCCTCGACAATAAGTGTTCCGTCAACAACAACGCATTCTTCAACGCTAAAATCCTTAATATCGCACTGTGAGATGCCTTCTTCCCACACGCACTGAAATACCATTCTTGCGCTTCTAAGGATCACAAAAGCAAATCCGCTCATTTCACGAATTCTGTGAAGGGAACCTTTCACCGTTATTGGGTCACCGTTCTTGATAGTTCCGTTTTTAAAACCTTCAACAATGTACGAAATATCGGTAGTATCAATTTTTTTCTCGTAATCTAAAAATTCCATAACAAATCTCCTTATTTTAAAAAAGCCGCCATTCATCCCTACATTGGGACGAAAGACGGCTTCCGCGGTACCACCCAAATTAGTCACAAAGACTCACTCAAAAGATTAACGCTCTTACCACGGCCGATTCTACTTGCATTCGCTTTCTTTCGGCGGCTCAGGGTGTCTTTTCGAATCGAACTGCTATTACCTTTCACCAAACGGTAACTCTCTGAAAAACGGTACGAAACTACTTTTCCCTTCATTGCTTTTACTGGTTGTAGTATATCATTTTAATTTCAATATGTCAACAGAGTTTTGTTTTCGTTTACTGAAAAAATTTCCTATTATAATTATTATTAATTGTTGCAAAATAATACTGCAAACGCAAAATTCAACTAAAAAGGAGTGAATACTAATGGCAAAGAACGTAGTTCCCGAGGCTAAGGACGCTCTCAATCGTTTCAAGATGGAAGCAGCTAACGAGGTTGGTGTAAATCTTAAGCAGGGTTACAACGGTGATCTTACCTCTAAGCAGGCCGGCTCTATCGGTGGTCAGATGGTTAAGAAGATGATCGAATCCTATGAAAACAGCATGAAATAAGAATTGATAATCTGGCAGGCATCCGATTGGGTGCCTGTTTTTGTGCTTGACTTTTTTATTTGTAGTTTTATAATTATTATGGTGATTTTATGTATAAAGTAGGTCTCTTTAACGATTCGTTTCCCCCAACTATTGATGGTGTAGCCAACACTGTATATAATTATGCCAACATTCTTAACGGTCAATATGCAACACCCGTTGTTATAACTCCAAAATATCCAAACGTAGTTGATAATTACGATTATGAAGTTTACAGGTATCATTCTGCTAAGCTTACTTCTTCTATGCCATATCGAGTTGGTAATCCATTTTCGCCTAAAGCAATTTTAGATTTATCCAGAATGAACTTTGACCTGCTCCACGTTCATTCTCCCTTTGCTTCAAGCGTATTAGCACGTGAAGTATCAGTTTTTTCGAAACGAAAAATTCCTACTGTACTCACCTATCATACCAAGTTTGATATAGACATAGACAGATACGTTGAAAATAAACAGTTCAACGCAGTCGCCAGGCGATTTGTTTCAACCAACATAAGCTTTGCCGATGAAGTCTGGGCTGTATCCAACGGAACTGTTGACAGCTTAAGAAAAATCGGGTACGACGGCGAAGTATTTATTATCCCAAACGGAACCGATTTTAAAAAAGGACGCTCCTCTGAAACTGATATTGCAGAGCTAAACCGAATATATAGAACCGAAGATGCCGAGCTTGTCTTTCTTTACTGTGGAAGAATGATGTGGTATAAGAACATAAAAATTATTCTTGATGCCTTAAAAATAGTATCCGATAACGAAATTAAGTATAAAATGTTCTTTGTCGGCGATGGTCCTGACCGTCCTTCTATAGAGGAATATTCTAAAAACATTGGTATTTATGATAACTTAATCTTTACAGGCGCTATATATGATCGCGAAAAGGTTAGAACCTATTTTAGCAGAGCAGATCTTCTTCTCTTCCCTTCTACTTATGATACATCGGGTCTTGTTGTTAAAGAGGCTGCCGCCTGTGGTTGCGCATCGGCTCTTATTAAAAATTCTTGCGCAGCAGAAGGTGTTGAAGACGGAGCTTCGGGAATTCTGGCTGATATGGATAATGCATCAAGCTTTGCCAAAGCTATCATTCCCGCTGTAAAAACACCGGGACTTCTCAAAAGAATCGGTAAAGGCGCTGAGGATAGCGTGTATCTTTCTTGGGAAGATTCTGTTAGCATTGCGGCAAAGAGATACGGATACGTTATTGAAAACTTTAATAAATCAAATAAATAAACTAAAAACAGTCTTGCTATGCAAGACTGTTTTTATTATCAAAACTTCGAACGAACAAAATCATCGTATTCTTCGTTGGTCTGAATCGGTATTACCGTAGCAACGTCTGTGTCTACCTTCTTGGCTGACTTGTTTTTACAAATCTTTAAAATACCGCCTTCGCTCTCAAAATCACTTATAAAGAGGAATTCACCCTTTGAAGTGAAGTTAAAGGTATACATTAACACGTTCTCTGCAATTTTCTTTGAGCGTTTGCCCTTATAAATATTAATAGTAGCTCGATTCTCTGCTGTTACATCGGTAAAATAAACTAATGATTTACTTTCTTCATTATAATTTATAAATCCCCAGTAAATATCCTCGCCAACCTTCTTGTTGTTAAGATACACTTCTCCCATATATTTCTCGGGTACGTAATTCTTAACGTACATAAAATCCTTGCCGGATACATAATAACCTGAATAAACATTTGAATCGACAAGTTTCGGCTTTTTTAGTTTCTTTTTAGTTACGGTAGCCTTCATAAGGTCTCCGAAACCGTTTGAATCCTTAGCCGGGTTGGTTATATAATAAAGTTCTTCTCCGTCGTCCGATAGATGTGCAGACGAAATATCATACTCTAACGTGTATGTATTTGCATCACAAGCAATTTTGTAAGCATAGCTTGTTTCTGTATCTGTAACGGTTTCGGTATAATAAAGGATAACAGGCTTTTCGGAGGAAACATCCTCACAAGAATAGAAATTGTTAGAGACGAGTTTAACATCTTTTTTACCATTGTAATAGTAAAGAGATGCGCCTTTATCTATTGAGGCGGTAAAATAAATCTTGCCGGAATCGTAAATTTTGATTACATTATTAGCCTTGTCGGATATAAGCTTGGGCTTACCGCCAATATTGAGTTTATAAAGGGAACCGCTCTTAATATAGTATATCTGGGTCAGATCTTCGGAAATGTGGCAAATTTTATCTATAGCAGACTCAACCAAAGTACCCTCTTTGCCTGATTTACTGTAATATAAATCAACACAGTAGCGGTCCGAATCAATCGTTAACTTCTGATAAAGAATTTTACTTCCGTTGTCTGAGACAATAAACGACATAACGTTACTGTCAATCTTATCAGACTGTTTCTTAAGATTGTGTTGATACAAATCTCCACCATTTTTAATATAGGTGACCTTGTTACCCTTATCGTTTATATCATACACGTTAATATCTTCGGCAATCGCCTTTGGCTTGCCGCCAAGTCTTGCAGTTCTTTTGTAGTATAGGTCGTATCCTGAACCGTCGAAATGGTCTATATAGAAAAGTTTTTTACCTTCGGTATCTATTCTTACAAATGAAGAAATATCGCCAACTGCATTAGAGCCATCAAGAAGTTGACTGGAAGCCTGTTTACCCTTAGCACCCGAAACAGAAGAATAATACAGTTCCCTATCCTTTAAATATGTAAAAGAGTTGTCACTTCCGCCGGAGAAGAAGCTTGAAATTAAAATTACAAACAAAAGCACAACGGCAGTAAACAAAGCAACGACTTTCACAGTATTCATCGAAATTGAAGATAAAATTTCCTCAAGAAAACTTCCGTTGCCGGCGCTATGCGAACCCGAAAAAGAAGGAGCAGACGTTATCTCACAACCACATTGATCGCAAAACTTTGCAGTTCTTCTTATTTTTTTCTTGCAATTTGGACATATCATTTAAAGTACCTCCAAAGGTATGTTATTAGGCATATGTTTTATTAGATAAATTATAACAAAAACGAGTGATAATTTCAATAGGTCAATTTTGTAAAAAAAGAATGTTCATAGCGGACGTGAAGTCCGTTATGAACATTCAACATGGCTTTCAACCCGTGCATTGATACGATAGACCCGTATATAACGCAGGGGTGTATTC
>JAXJWR010000071.1:0-1930 GCA_036307905.1 Acutalibacteraceae bacterium | reverse complement strand
CTCTTACAGCGCGCCAAAAAAGAAGTAACTTTTGTCTACCAAAAGTTACTTCTTTTTTTATCCAAGCCGCAGGCTTGGTATATCATCAGCCCCGCCGGGGCTGTATATCATCCATCGCCTTGCGATGGTATATCATCACGGCAAAGCCGTGTATAAATCCTCCTGCGGCTTGATGAGATACAACACTTCGTGTTGATGATATGCAATTCCTATGGAATTGATGATATACAACGGCAAAGCCGTTGATTTGTTTACGGTTTTATAGTATAATAATCTTAAGGAAGTGAGTGTGTGTCTAAGAATTATTTGCTTATATACTCAGAACAGCTTGCAACAAATATTGAGTTTCTTTGTCAAAATATAAAAGCTCCGTCAAATACACTTTTCCAGATTCGTAAAAGCTCAAGCAGTATTTATGCAAACATCCGCGAGGCTAATTATGGTCAAAGTAAGGCTGATATGCTTTCGAAATTTGAAATAGCTCTTAAAGAATGCAGCGAAACAGAAGGCTGGCTAAAGTTACTGTTTAACACTAGCTGTATAGATGAGGATACTTACAAAAAACATAGAAATGTTTGTGGGCGAATCAGACGAATACTGATAGCCAGCTGCAAAACGATTAAGGAAAAAACAAAATAGGTTGTTGAGAACAGAAGATTAAAATCGCGACAAAATTAAAACCTCCCGACCGTCGGTCGGGAGGTTTGCTTCGTTAATTAGTCGTTAACGTAGGGGAGAAGTGCTACCTGACGTGCACGCTTAATAGCAGAGGTAAGCTCACGCTGATGAGCAGCACAGGTGCCGGTTGCACGGCGGGGAAGGATCTTTGCACGCTCGGAGATGAACTTGCGAAGACGAGCAACGTCCTTATAATCGATAACCTCAACGCGGTCTACACAGAAATGGCAAACCTTCTTGTGGGGCTTTCTGCGCATGGGTCTTGCTTCCATTTTGGCGCCTCCTTTATTATATTAGGGCTTAGAAAAGCGAGAAATTCGCTGTATAATTTAAAAATTAGAACGGCAGATCGTCATCGGTCTCGCCCGAGAGATCGGTGAAGTCGTTAGCGCCTGCGTTAGAGAAGGAAGCGGGTGCTTCGTTTCCTGCGGGAGCTGCTCCGTCACGCTTGGACTCAACAAACTGAACGTTGTTTGCGATAACCTCGAAAGCGGTACGGTTTTTGCCGGTTTCCTTATCGACATAGCGACGGGTCTGGATAGAGCCCTCGATGCCGATCATACTTCCCTTCTGGAAGTACTTGGTAACAAATTCAGCAGTCTGGCGCCAGGCAACGATGTTAATAAAATCGGCCTGTGCCTCCTCGCCTGCCTTGTAGCGGCGGGAAACTGCAATGGAGAATGAAGTTACCGGGGTGTTATTCGCTGTGTAGCGAAGCTCGGGATCTGCGGTAAGTCTTCCTGTTAAAACAACAAGATTAAACATTCTTCATTTCCTCCGAATTATTTTTTGGTGATCATGATGCGGAGAACACCTTCGGTGATTCCGGCAACACGCTCAAGCTCTGCAGGGAACTCGGGAGCGGCAGTGAAAGTGGTGAAAACATAGAAGCCTTCAGCCTCGTCGTCGATGAGATATGCAAGCTTGCGCTTACCCCATTCGTCAACGTTTTCGACTGCTCCGTTCTCGGCAATAAGAGTAGCGAATTTCTCCTTAAGACCGTTTACAGCTTCTTCGCCGCCGGCTACGGAAAAAATCATACATGCCTCGTACTTGTTAGTCATTTCGTTGCACCTCCTTATGGACTAAAATGGCCTCATACTCTATATGAAGCAAGGAGCTAAGACGGATTATTGTCATTAGCCAGAGTATTATAGCAGAAAAGGGTATGGATGTCAAGAGAAAAATATGTTAGGGCATATACTGACACCTGAGAAATAAAAAAACGGGCATAAGCCCGTTTTTTATTTCT
>JAXJWR010000070.1:0-2649 GCA_036307905.1 Acutalibacteraceae bacterium | reverse complement strand
TTTATTATATTACTGTCAGGTATATTTGTCAACTTAATTTAAGGTAAAGGAACATGGGTCCGATTCCAAAAAACTCCACATTTTGTGGAGTTTACATTTGCTAATCTACGCATTAAGGATTGAAAATTCTCGCTTTTAGAGGTATAATTGTAGCAAATCAGAGAAAAGGGTGGTTTTGTGAAAGAAACGGAATTATCGGCTGTATTTGCCCGAAATTTGCGACAGGCAAGAAGAAATTTAGGCTTCACCCAAAAAAGCCTGGGAGAACGCATCGGATATTCCGAAAAATCGGTGAGCAAGTGGGAAAGCGGCGAGGTTATCGCCCCCAGCAACGTACTTCCCGCCCTTTCGGAAGTTTTGCAGGTTTCCATAGATTCTTTACTTAAGGGCGACAGCGAGCCAAAATATTTTCTGGGAGTGGACGGTGGCGGTACTAAATGCGACTTCCTGCTTACCGACGCCAACGGAAAGACGGTTGCCAAAGCAGTGCTGGGCTCTTGCAATCCCATCGACATAGGTATGGAGGCCGCCCTTAAGGTTTTAAAGGAAGGCTTCGACCTGGTTTTAGAGGGCATCTCCCCTTCTCAGGTTTCGGTTTTTGTGGGAATTGCAGGCGGAATTTCGGGAGATAACAAACAGAAAATAGCTGCATTTCTGCAAAAATGCCATTTTGCCAAAGCAGAAAACGGCAGCGATGCCGAAAATGCCGTAGCCGCCGCATTAGGGCTGCGGGACGGAATTGCGGTGATTGCCGGAACAGGCTCTATTGCCTTTGTAAAGCAAGGCAAAAGTCTTCGTCGTTTTGGCGGTCACGGCTATCTTATAGATAAAGGCGGTAACGGATTTTCTATGGGCAGTGCCGCCCTTCGCACCGCCTTACTATATGAAGAAGGCAGCATAAAAGAGGGTCGTATTCTTTACTCGCTGGTTAAGGAAAAATGCGGAAGAAATTCCGTTTTAGAGGCCATTTCCGACTTTTACAGCGGAGGAAAAAGAGAGATTGCGTCCTATGCAGTTCTCGTTTTCGAGGCGGCAAAGCGTGGCGACACGGCGGCGCTCGGTATTCTAAAAGAAAACGCCGCTTGCATTGCACAGCTTATTGAATCAGCGGGAAAAGCCGTTTCACAGAAAGCTGTAACCGTTGCGCTGGTAGGTGGTCTTACCTCCCAAAGCGGGGTTTTGTTGCCCCTTATAAAAAAAGAACTTACCCAAAAGGAAAAGTATAAAATTGAAGTATTCGTCGGCTCCCCCGTTAAGGGTGCGGTGCTTCTTGCAGGAGGAAACTATAATGCTTAAAACCGAAATGAGAAACGAAAAAACCACCCATTTCGACAAAATGTCCACCGCCGAAATGATGGCGGTAATTCAGCATGAAAATAAAAATGCCGTAAATGCCATCGACAGCCAGCTCTCTGCCATTGGTGCAGCAGTAGACGCGATATACGAGAGAATGGCGCAGGGCGGCAGACTCTTTTACGTGGGCTGTGGTACATCGGGTAGACTTGGCGTGCTGGATGCCGCCGAATGTCCTCCAACCTACGGTATTCCCCACGGGGTTGTTGTGGGAATTATCGCAGGGGGCGACGGTGCGCTGAGAAAGGCGGCCGAAGGCGCCGAGGATAGCTTCGATGCAGGGGTGGAGACCCTTTCTTCATACAGCCTTACCTCCCTGGACAGCGTTGTGGGTATATCGGTGGCCGGCGGCGCCGCCTACGTGCTGGGAGCCTTTGAGGTGGCTAAAACCGCAGGTGCGCTTACCGTGGCACTCTCCTGCAACGAGGGTTGTCCCATAGAAAAAGCGGCAGATATTGGAATTCATCCCGACACGGGGGCCGAGGTAGTTACCGGCTCTACCCGAATGAAGGCAGGCTCGGCCCACAAGATGATACTTAATATGATTTCTACCGCAGTTATGGTAAAGCTGGGACACGTATATGAAAATATGATGATAAACCTAAAGCCTTCCAACCTGAAGCTTCGCGACCGTATGATAAGAATAGTTGTGGAGATAACCGGAGTGGATTACCAAACTGCCGAAAAATTGCTGGACAATAACGGATTTGTTATAAGAAAGGCGGTCAAGGCCTTTGAAGAAAAAGAATAAACTTCGCCATGGGAAAGAAAAATGAGATAAAATTTGTCATTCTGTATAAAAAACGTCGAATTTTGCGAATTTCTTAAAATTTTTCTTGTAAAGCGCAAATTTTATGTTATTATATTATAGTAATAATATTTTATACGGAGGGGTATTATGGCACCTATCGATTTAACTCATACACCTTACGGTGATCTCGCCATCGTTGCTATGCGCGGTTGCGAAGACATTGCAAAGCAGGTAGATTATTATCTTATGCAGTGGAGAGGCACTCCTGAAGAGAAGTCTTTTGTTATTAACGCAAGCTGTCCTCGTTTCGGAACGGGCGAAGCAAAGGGCGTTTTCAAGCACTCGGCCCGTGGTCTTGATGCATACATTATCTGCGATTGTTTCAACTACAGCGTTACCTACAATATGTACGGTAAAGAAGTTCCCATGAGCCCCGACGATCATTTTGCTGATCTTAAGCGCATCATTGCCGCTATGGGCGGTAAGGCACGCCGCGTTAACGTTATTATGCCCATGCTTTACGAAGGCAGACAGCACAGACGTAC
>JAXJWR010000069.1:0-3111 GCA_036307905.1 Acutalibacteraceae bacterium | reverse complement strand
TACATATCCGAAATAATGCGCGGAGGTATACTTTCGGTCGATTCTGGACAGATGGAAGGCGGACGAGCAATGGGCCTTACCTTTGCCAAAACAATGACCGCCATTGTAATACCGCAGGCTATCAAAAATATACTGCCTACCCTTGGAAACGAGTTTATAACCCTTATAAAGGAAACCTCGGTAGTAAGCTTTGTGGGAGCGTTGGACCTTTATGTAGCCTTTAACAGAATTGGCTCCAACAGCTATGAATTTATGGTGCCCTACCTTGTAATGGCGGTTATTTATATAATCCTTGTGCTTATGATAAGCGGACTTGTAAAAATTATGGAAAGGAGTCTGAGAAGAAGTGATAGAGGTCGTTAATCTCAATAAATCCTTCGGCGAGCTGAACGTACTCAAAGACGTTAGCATAACCGTTAAAAAGGGGGAAAAAGTGGTTGTTATCGGACCTTCCGGCTCGGGAAAATCCACCTTTCTCAGATGCCTTAACTGTATGGAGGACCCCACTTCAGGAAATATATTTTTCCATGACGTAGATCTTGCCGATCCTAAGGTAGATATAAATATTCACCGTCAGAAGATGGGAATGGTATTTCAGCATTTCAACCTTTTCAACAATAAAACCGTCTTGCAGAATATAATGCTTGCTCCCGTTTATGTTGAAAAGAAAAGAATGAGAAAACTCCGCAGAAAAAATCCCAATAACGAGACTATTAAGTCTGTTACTGAGATCAAGGCGGAAGCTAAAGCTAACGCCATTGAACTGCTTAAAAGAATTGGTCTTGAAGACAAAGCGGACGAGTATCCTTCCAGACTTTCGGGCGGACAAAAGCAACGTGTTGCAATCGTTCGCGCTCTTGCCATGAACCCCGAGGTAATGCTTTTTGACGAGCCTACAAGTGCATTAGACCCCGAAATGGTAGGAGAAGTTCTCGAGGTTATGAAGGACCTTGCAAAAGAGGGTATGACAATGGTAGTCGTTACCCACGAAATGGGCTTTGCCCGTGAGGTTGCCGACCGTGTCGTATTTATGGCAGATGGTGTCATTGCCGAAGAGGGAACACCCGAAGAAGTTTTCGGCAATCCTCAAAATCCCAGAACACAACAATTCCTGCAAAAGGTACTTTAATCTACGGGAATAGTTTTTTCTTTTCATAAATAGTTATAGAAATCCTGCGAGTATTCGCAGGATTTTTTGTCGAAAAAGGTTGATAATAAACTTGTATTGTGTTAAAATACCAAGGATAAAAGAGGTGTTATTTTGTCACAAATCAAAGAAAATAAAATGGGTGTAATGCCCGTAAATAAACTGCTGATTACTATGTCCCTGCCCATGATGGCATCTATGCTGGTGCAGGCCTTATATAACATCGTCGACAGTATGTTTGTTGCCCAAATAAATGAAGAGGCCCTTACCGCCCTGTCTCTTGCGTTTCCCGTACAAAATCTTATGATTGGTGTGGCAACGGGAACGGGCGTTGGTATGAACGCATTACTTTCAAAATCTCTGGGTGAAAAGAATCGCGACCGTGCCGATAAAGCCGCCGCAAATGGTGTGCTGTCGGTTCTTGTAGCTTCGGTTTTGTTTATACTTTTCGGACTTTTTGGATCAAGGCTGTTTTTCTCTCTTCAAACCGATGATAATCTTATCATAGAATACGGTGTTCAGTATCTTGCCATAGTGTGCGCAGGTTCACCCTTCCTCTATATGTCGATTATTTCCGAAAGACTTATGCAGGCTACCGGTAAAACTATGCTTTCAATGTACACTCAGGGTATAGGTGCCGTTACTAATATTATTCTCGACCCCATCTTCATTTTCGTTTTCGGTTGGGATGTAGTCGGTGCCGCCACAGCTACCGTTGTGGGACAAATTTGTTCTGCATTTGTAGGCCTTTTCTTTAACCAGAGGTTTAATCCCGAGGCTAAACTCGACCTGAAAAAACTGCGTTTTCACGGCAAAACCGTGCGTCGAATCTACTCGGTAGGCTTCCCTTCAATAATAATGGTAGCCATAGGTTCTGTTATGAACTTTGCCCTTAATAAAATGCTCATCACCTTCTACACTACGACCGCTGCCGCTGTGCTTGGTGCGTATTACAAGATTCAGTCCTTCGCATTTATGCCTATATTCGGTATGAATAACGGCGTGGTTCCCATAATTGCATATAATTACGGAGCAGGTAAGAGAAGTCGAATTGAAAAATGCATAAAGCTTTCGGTAATATATGCCACGGGAATAATGTTGGTTGCAATAGCTGTTTTCCAGATTTTCCCCGATGCGCTGCTACGTATGTTTAACGCGTCTGAGGATATGCTAAATATTGGCGTTCCCGCCTTTAGAATAATCAGTGTTCATTATTTGATTGCAGGCTTCTGCATTGCCATAGGCTCTATTTTTCAGGCCTTTGGCAAGGGTGTGCTTTCTATGGTTGTTTCCATTTGTCGCCAGCTTTTGGTGCTTGTTCCGTCCGCTTATCTTTTGGCAATGTTCTTCCCCGATAATATCAATATGTTCTGGCTCTGCTTCATTATTGCAGAGGTGGTTTCGGGTATAGTAAGCCTTATTTGTTACGGAAGAATAAACAGAACCATAATTAAACGTATTCCCGACAATTTTTAGCCGATTTTTTGTCAAATTTCCGCCTATATATATTGACATATATATATAAATGTGATATAATCTTCCAAAGGTGTGAAACACCTGCCTTTATGTCGGCAAACCTAAAATTTCATTATGTATGCAGTGTGTCTGCGCCCATTATGCAAATTTGTGCTTGCCGTAAGGCAAGCACTTTTTTAAGGATGAAAGGAGACTGTTATGAAATACCTGATAAAATCTGCTAACGCTTATATTGACGGTTCATTTCAATCGGTCGACCTATTTATCGACGATGGGATTATTGTTTCCATCGGTCGAGATATTTCTGTTTCAGACGCTACAGTTATCCCCGCTGATGGGCTTACTGTTTTTCCCGGTTTCACGGATGTTCATGTTCATCTTCGTGAGCCGGGTTTTTCATATAAAGAAACAATCGCTTCGGGAACACTTGCTGCTGCAAGGGGTGGCTATACTGCGGTTTGTTCAATGCCCAATCTTTCCCCCTGCCC
>JAXJWR010000068.1:0-7793 GCA_036307905.1 Acutalibacteraceae bacterium | reverse complement strand
TTCTTTGCAACATAAAATAATGCAAAATTAAAAACCCGACAAAGTCGGGTTAAATAAATTATCCAAATATAAAGTCGTCATCATCACCTGTAATTTCACCTTCGGTCTCTGTGCTGAATGATAAGAAATCACCAGATAAAATATCTATATATTCAAATTCAGGTTCAATATATGTTTTTTTCATAAATACTCCTTAAAACATTACTTCCATTCATCACCATATTCGTCGCCACTGCCCTCGCTCCAACCAGGAGGAGTTGTTGTCGTTGAGTTTTCGAGAAAATTGTTTAGGGAAGTAATATTTTCGATTTCTATTTCGGGCTCAATATAAGGCTTTTTCAAGTCGTTCACTCCCAACATATATTATATCATTTAAAACACTACACTAATTATAGTATATTACTGCTTCTTTGTCAACAAGAAATATAAATGACAACACCCCGATAGATAACTATCGGGGTAAACGGTCAAAAAAGGTTAGAAAATGAATCCGTCGTCATCGTCTTCTTCAAAGGTAATGTCAAAATTTCCATTATCCCCGCCAGAGGTTGTGGATGACGTATTGGATGAACTGTCGGACGAACTATTGTCGGAAGAAGTGTTAGAGCTGGTATCAGATGAAGTGTTATTACTACTATCAGTAGAAGAAGTGTTGGAACTTGTATCTGATGAATTGGAAGAGGAATCATTAGACGAGGAATTATTGCTGCTTGTATCAGTAATTTCGGCGCCTTGATTTGTACCATCGTTCCAAAGATCTTCGAGCTCGTCGCGTTCTTCGTCGGTCAGCTCGTCCTTTTCACCCCACTCGTCATCGAAATCCTGGGTAGGATCCGAATCGGAGGGAGTAGATGTTGAAGGATTATTGCTATTGTCGTTATCCTTCTTATCTCCGCAAGCTGCAAAAGCAAACACAAGCAGCAGAGAAAGCAAAACGGCAACAAGCTTTTTAAACAGATTAGATGTAAACATTATGCCCACTCGTCGTCGTTACCGGGAGCGTAGTTATCACCATCGTCGAGCCAAGTATCGCCGGCTTCGGAACCGCCTACAACAGCGGTTCCCTCTGCGGGAGAAGCTACGAGAAAATCTTCAAGAGCAGAAACTGTGAGAAGCTCAATTTCAGGCTGAATATATGCTTTCTTCATTACAATATTTCCTCCTTAATTATTTCGCATTCTCTACTGCAAACTTAAGAACAGTGAGACGATTGTTATACCAGTCGCCATTAGAGGTAGCAAGACCAGCTTTTGCGGTGGTGTATGCATCGATAGAAACATCGCCCTTAGCGGTTTCTACCTTGTCGCCGAAGTCGAGAATGGTGTTGAGAGCAGCCTTATCAGCAACGCCGCCCTGGATGTACTTGTCGCCGGAAACGGTGTTAGCACTGTAGAAGGTGCCTTCTGCAGTCTTGTAATAAACGCGAGCAGAAACCTTGGTTCCGAGGAACTTAGCAGCGTTTTCGTCGCTAGAGAAGTTAAAGTGAAGAACTGCATTGAAGCTGCCAGCGTCAGCAAACTTCTGGAACTTAGCATTTTCCTTAGTAACGGAAGCCTTAACTGCACCAGCGGTATCTACGGTAAGCTCTGCACCTGCAAGGAGAGAGGTGGGGTAGAATACTACGCCAAACTCGGTAACATCGTCTTTAACGTTTGCAAGGCCTGCATTAACAACGATAGCCTGATCGTTGGGCATAACCTGCTCGATGATACCAACCTTGTTAAGGGTAATCTTAGTAGCTTCAGCAGCGGGAACGGTGGGAGCAAGAGCAGCACCAACGGTTCCGGTGATTTTGTTAGCTTCCTTATCGGAGAATACTACATTTCCGAGAGTAAAGGTGGGGTTAGTGCTGTTGATAGTGAAAGTAACCTTGAACCAAATTCTGGTTGCGGGGTTGGTTCCTTCGAGGTTAGCTACGGTAGCAAAGTTAACGGAATCGCCATCGTCCTTGATAACGGTGGTAGCGTCGTCGGTGTTGTTGTAGCCGGTAACCTGGGGATTTACAGAGATGCTCTTAAAGGTAGCACCGGTGTAGGCGAGTTCACCTTGAAAACCGCCGACAACATCGCCGGCATCGTTAAGACGAATGCTTACGGTGTATTCGTCGCCATTCTGAACGTTAGCGGCGCCCTGTGCGAGAAGCTCGGGAGCGGCAGCTGCGGATGCAGAAATCACGCATACGGTAAGCATCATAGCAACGGTGAGTGCAATAGCTATGAGTTTTTTCATGTTTTTTCCTCCTAATGACCTTAAATGGTTATGTATTTTAGCCGAAAGGATATACTACTTCCACACTTTACTGTATTATAGCACCCCATTTTTGTTTTGTCAAGTATATGTGAGCCTATCAAACTGTACAAAATCATCGTTTGTTTTTGTTGAAAATGACAGTTGGGTATTATTTTAGTTTATACCGACTGTAATAATCCCTCTGCCAGCAATTTAAGGGCTATTACTATCAGTATAGCGCCTCCGGCCATTTCGGCCTTTTTACTGTAACGTGTGCCGAATATACTTCCTATTTTGACACCTATTGCAGATATTATAAAGGTTATTGCACCAATTATAAATATAGCAAGCCAGATATTTATGCTGTAAAAGGCAAAGGTAACTCCTACGGCAAGAGCATCAATAGAGGTTGCCACCGCTAACGGCAACATGGCGAAAAAGGCAACGTCGGCTTTATGGTCGTCCTCCTCGCAGGAACAGGACTCCCTAATCATATTGCCGCCTATAAGACAGAGAAGAACAAAAACTATCCAATGATCAAACCTTTGTATGTATTCGCTGAAGGCTGCGCCCAGAAAATATCCTACCAGGGGCATAAGTGCCTGAAAGCCGCCAAACCATACACCTATTATTATATAATGCCTGTAACGTATTTTATCAAGCGCCAGACCTTTGCATATGGCAACGGCAAATGCATCCATTGCAAGGCCAACCGCCAGAACAACTATTTCCGTAATACTCAAATCGTTCTCTCCTTTTATATAACAATAAATATATTAACATATTTTCGTTTTATTTCAATAATTTTCTTTATTTTTGTCTTAACTTGTGTTAGAATGCTTTAGAACTTTTTAGGATGTGATAATCATGTTAGGTGTAGCAGTTAACTCTGTTGCTGTTATTATAGGATCGCTGTTAGGCCTTCTGTTTAAAAAAGGAATATCGGAAAGGGTCAGCTCCGCCGTTATGGTGGGAGTGGGCCTTTGCACTATATATATAGGTATAGACGGATTGGAAAAAATCAATCCTCTCGTGGCGGTGGTTTCTATTGTAGTTGGTGCTGTTATCGGTACTCTTATTGATATCGACCGCCGACTGAGTGGTTTAGGTGACTTGATTTCCTCACGTTTTAAAAAGGAAGGTGACAACGGATTTACGCAAGGCTTTGTTGCCGCTTCCCTGCTTTTCTGTGTGGGTGCCATGGCCATTGTGGGATCTATTTCAGCAGGAATTAAAGGAGATAATTCCACCCTGTATACAAAATCCATTCTGGACTTTACTTCAGCTTTAATGTTTGCTTCTACCTTTGGTATTGGAGTAATCTTCTCGGTAATACCGCTAACCCTTTATCAAGGGGCCATTACCCTATGCGCCGGATTTTTAGAGCCTGTGCTTAGCGCCGACACAGTAGCGGCCATTTCCTGCGTAGGCTCGATAATTATAATGGGACTTGGTCTTAACATTGCAGGGGTTTCAAAATTCAAGATTGCAAACTACCTGCCTGCAATAATTTTAGCGCCATTTGTTCATTACCTGTTTAAATATATAGTTTAGGAGCATTATAATGGCATTCGAATTTAAAACCGAAGTAACCGCCCACGACATAGACACAAACTGTTTTGCCACGCCCACCAGCACGGTTAAATATATGATGGAGGCGGTTGACCGAAATATGCTTTGCTGCGGCCCCACGTATCAGGAACTTATGGAAAAGGGGCTTAGTTTTATTGTAAGCCGCACCGCAGTAGAAGTTTTACGTCCATTAAAGGAATATGAACAGCTGACCGTTTCCACCTGGGCCACACCCTCTAAAAACGTTTCCTTTCCGAGAAGCTACGAAATACGCTCGGGCGGTGAAGTGGTGGCAAAGGGGCTGGCAATTTGGGCACTGGTTGACCTAAAGGAGCATAAACTGGTAAAGGGAACAGATTTCAGCGTGGACAACTACGGAACGGGAGATGCTATAGAGCTGGGAATTCCCTCCCGTTTTAAGCTGCCTTCCGACATTTCCTTTACAAAATGCGGGGAGAAGAAGGTTTTATATTCCGATATAGACCGAAACTTCCATATGAACAACACTAAATACTTTGATATGATGTTTGATTATATTCCCGAAAGAGAAAGAATATTTATGTCTTCCTGTCTGATTAACTACGTAGGCGAAGCTCCTTTCGGAAAAACCATTGATATTTACATCAGCGAGCCTGTTTTGGAAGAAAACGGAGAGAAGATATATTACTTTAAAACCGAAATAGACGGGAACATAAACATCCAAGCAAAAGCAGGGGTGCGATATATAATATGAAAAACAGAAATTTACTGGGTACTGCTCAGCTGCTGCTTGCGGCATTCATTTGGGGCAGTGCCTTTGTAGCCCAAAGCAAGGGTATGGACCACGTTGGTCCCCTCACCTTTGCTTCGGTGAGATTCCTTATAGGCGGAATTATACTTATTCCGATTATACTCATTAAAAACCGCTCGCTTAAGAAAAAAGATGAATCGGTATTTCCGAAAAAAGCCGACCTGGGTTATACTGTTTTGTGCGGTCTGTTTTGCGGAATCCTGCTGACGGTGGCCTCGGTGCTTCAGCAGTACGGTCTACTTTATACTACCGTGGGAAAATCCGGTTTTATAACCACCTTATACGTTATATTTGTACCGATTTTCGGTTTGTTTATGAAAAAGAAGGCAGGTGCAAACCTCTGGATAGCCGTAATTATTGCGGTTGTGGGACTTTATCTGCTTTGTATGACCGAAGGTCTTACCCTTTCGGGGGGCGATACCTTGGTATTCTGCTGCGCGCTGGCCTTTACAGCTCAGATAGTGGCGGTTGACGTTTTTGTTAAGCGCATTGACCCAATACTGCTTTCGAGTATGCAGTTTTTAACGGTGGGCATTGTTTCGGGAATTCCTGCACTTATTTTTGAAACCACCAGCTTTTCCGACCTTTTGTCCGCAGCTCTTCCCATTCTTTATGCCGGTGTTTTATCCAGCGGAGTTGCCTTTACCCTACAGGTCGTTGCACAAAAATACACCGAGCCTACCATAGCGGCCATAACCATGAGCTTCGAATCGGTTTTCGCGGCACTCAGCGGATGGGTAATCCTTAATGAAACCCTTACGCTTCGTGAAGGTGTTGGCTGTGCCGTAATGTTTTCGGCAATTATTCTTGCCCAGCTTCCGCCATCGATTTTTAAACTTAAAAAGAGTTAACTCAAAGCAGTTCCTTCGGGGACTGCTTTATTATTCTTGAAAAAAACAAAATTTTTTGGTATGATTTTTATATAAAAGTTTGGAGGAATATTATGAAAACTAAGCTTTCACCACGTTTTTGGTGCGCGGTTACTCTGTTTAGCCTGATAGGTCAGGTTGCATGGGTTGTGGAGAATATGTATTTTAACGTATTCATTTATAAAATATTTAATGCCACCCCCGAAAACATATCGGCAATGGTCGCCGCTTCGGCAGTTGCCGCAACCCTAACCACGGTATTTATGGGAGCCCTTTCCGACCGCATCGGCAAGAGAAAGCTCTTTATTTCGGCAGGATATATTCTGTGGGGTATTTCTATATTCAGTTTTGTATTCCTGCGAACCGATATTATAGGCAGTTTTATACCTGCCACCGTTTCGGCCGCTTCGGTAGGGGTAACCCTTGTTATAATTCTGGATTGTGTTATGACCTTTTTCGGCTCCACCGCCAACGATGCCGCCTTTAACGCTTGGGTGACCGACTCCACCGATAGCACCAATCGTGGATCGGTAGAGGGCATAAACGCTATGATGCCCCTTGTGGCTATTCTGGTTGTTTTTGGCGGCTTTATGTTCTTCGATTTAGAGCGTGAGGGCAGCTGGACCATTATTTTTTCAATTATAGGCGGAGTTGTTTTCCTTATTGGTGTGCTGGGTCTTTTCCTTATTGAGGATAGCAAAGTTCCCCCTGCGAGCCAAGGCTATTTTTCCTGTATTTTTTACGGCTTCAAACCCACTACCATTAAGAAAAATCCCCTGCTTTACGTAACCCTTATATGCTTTGCGGTGTTTAATATCTCCATACAGATTTTTATGCCGTATCTGATAATCTATTACGAAAAAAGCCTTGGTATGTCCGACTACGTTTTCATAATGGCTCCTGCAATTATTCTGGCCGCCGTCTGCACCGCTTTGTGGGGCAAGGTTTATGATAAAAAAGGCTTTAAATTTTCTTCGGTTTTTTCTCTTGTCTGGCTATGCATAGGATATATCCTTCTTTTCTTATTTAAATCCACCCTTCCCGTATTTATCGGTTCGCTTTTTATGATGTGCGGTTATCTTGCAGGAATGGCGGTATTCGGGGCTATGATTCGCGACAACACCCCCGAAAACAAGGCCGGTATGTTCCAAGGTCTGCGAATATTCTCTCAGGTGCTTATCCCCGGTGTTATAGGTCCCTATATCGGTGCTACGGTACTTAAAAATGCCGAAACTGTACTGAACAACGACGGAACCCGTTCCTTTTTACCAAACGAAAACATCTTCCTTGCCGCCCTTTTGGTGGCCCTTCCCCTTTTATTGGCCGTATTGTTTATTGGCGGCAAAAAGCAGAAGTTTGCAAGCCTTTCCACCCCTTTTGAAGAGAAACTGACGGCAACCCCTTGGGAGGAATACCCCAGACCCTCTATGAAAAGAGATTCCTATTTTTGTTTAAACGGAAAATGGGAGCTTGAGATTCTACGAGGAGACAAGGTGGTGAAAAGTGGTGAAATCACCGTCCCCTTCCCCCCCGAATCGAGAATTTCGGGTATTGAATTTTTAAAGAAGCCAAAGGATACTCTTGTTTACCGCAAAAATGTTTCCTTCGAAAAAATAACGGGACGCTTACTGCTTCATTTCGGAGCAGTCGACCAAATTTGCGAGGTTTTTGTAAACGGGCAAAGAGTCGGCGGTCACGAGGGTGGATACCTTCCCTTCACTCTTGATATTACCGAGCCTGTTTGCGAGGGCGAAAACCTTATTGAAGTGCGGGTAACAGACAGACTTGACCACAACCTTGCCTGGGGCAAACAGTGCTACAAAAGAGGCGGTATGTGGTACACCCCCGTTAGCGGAATATGGCAGTCGGTTTGGACCGAGGAGGTTCCGAAAAAGTATATTGAAGGTATACGCATCACCCCTGACCTTAGCGGAATTACCCTTGAGGTTTTTGGAGGAGAGAACGATAAAACCATAATTTTCGAAGGCCGGGAACACACCTTTTCGGGCGAAAAAACCAGGCTTGAGGTGGAAAACCCTCAGCTTTGGAGTCCCGAAAACCCCTATTTATACAGCTTTAAGCTGGTCTGCGGTGAGGACAAAGTAGAATCGTATTTTGCGCTGCGCACCGTAAGCGTTTCAGGAAACAAGATTCTTTTAAACGAAAAGCCTTACTTCTTCCACGGGTTGCTTGACCAAGGATATTACAGCGACGGAATTTATACCCCTGCATCCCCCGAAGGACTTGAATTCGACATTATAAAAATGAAGAAGCTGGGCTTTAATATGCTGAGAAAGCATATTAAAATCGAGCCTGAGCTGTTCTACTATTAC
>JAXJWR010000067.1:0-1596 GCA_036307905.1 Acutalibacteraceae bacterium | reverse complement strand
TAAGCTTACCGCCGAGAATAAGTATTATAAGCTTACCCTCGATACAGCAGGCAGAATAACCTCTCTTTTTGATAAAACTGCAAATCGTCAGGTCTTTAAAGAAGGCTGTTTCGGCAATGAACTCCAGACCTTTGAGGACTATCCCCGTCAGTATGATAACTGGGAAATTACCAACTATTATAAAGAAAAGATGTGGATTTTGGATACCCCCGCAGAGATTATCCCCATAAGCGACGGCTCACGTGCGGGCTTTAAGATAAGCCGTAAATATATGGACTCCACCATTTCTCAGAATCTCTGGCTCTATTCGGATGTCAGAAGAATCGACTTTGAAACTGAAATCGACTGGCATCAGCATCATCAGTTGTTAAAGGCCGCTTTTCCGCTGGACGTTCACACAAATACTGCCACCTACGATATTCAGTTTGGCCACACCTCCCGTCCAACCCACGCAAATACAAGTTGGGATGCCGCCAAGTTCGAAACCTGCGGCCATAAATGGGTGGATATGTCCGAAAACGGATATGGTGTTGCCCTGCTTAACGACTGCAAATATGGTCACAGCACCGAAGGCTCAACCCTTAAGCTCACCATCCTGAAGTGCGGCACCGAACCAAACCCCGAGGCCGACCAGGGTAAACATATTTTAACCTATTCGCTTCTGCCCCACGTAGGCGATTTCCGCACCGCAGGGGTCATAAACGAGGCGTATGCACTAAATCAGCCCCTTTGTGCAGTTTGTGTTAAAGAGCAGAAGGGAACACTTCCCGAAAACTTCTCTCTTGTTTCCTGCGATAGAGAAAATCTTATTATCGAAACGGTTAAAAAGGCCGAATCCGACGATTCAATGATTGTTCGTATGTATGAAGCCTTCGACAGCAGGGGAGAGACCAGCTTTACCGTAGCTGACGGATTTAAAAAGGCATACCTCTGCGACCTGTGTGAAAACGAGATAAAGAAACTTGATTTCGAAAACAATAAGGTGAAAATCCTATATAAGAATTTTGAGATAATCACCCTAAAATTCAGCAAATAACAAAATGCCCCCTGACGGTAGCCGTCAGGGGGCATTTTGTTATGGAGCAATTACAGCAGAGCCTTATAGAGTTCAATAATCTCTTCCTTGCTTGTGTCTCTGGGATTACCGGGACGGCAAGCATCGTCAAAGGCCGACTGTGCCAGGAAGTCGAGGTCCTCTTCCTTTACAATGTCCTTAAGGTCGGTGGGGATACCAACGTCGACAGAAAGCTGCTTTACGGCATCAATAGCGGCCTTGCGGGCATCCTCAAGGCTCATATCGTCAACGCCCTTAACTCCCATTGCCTTTGCAATATCGCGGTACTTCTCACCGGTGCAGGGAGCGTTGTACTCCATAACGGTGGGAAGGATGATTGCATTTGCAACACCGTGGGGGGTATCGTAAAGAGCGCCCAGGGGATGAGCCATGGAATGAACGATACCAAGACCAACGTTACTAAAGCCCATACCGGCAACATACTGTCCGAGAGCCATTCCTTCACGACCTGCAGCCTCGTTAGCAACTGCACCGCGGAGGGAGTTTGCAATAATCTCGATAGCCTTGATGTGGAACATATC
>JAXJWR010000066.1:0-3602 GCA_036307905.1 Acutalibacteraceae bacterium | reverse complement strand
CTTCCTTACGGTTGAAGAAGAAGGGCACGTCGAGACCCTCACGGGAAAGTGCAGTAGCAACAGAAACAGCTATCGGGATACCCTTATAAGCAGGTCCGTAAAGAACGGTTCTCTTGTTGCCTACTTTTTCAAAATATGCTTTTGCATAGAATTCGCCAAGCTTACAAATCTGGTCGCCGGTTTTAATATCGCCTGCGTTTATAAAATAAGGAATCTTACGGCCGCTTTTAGCGGTAAAATCACCAAACTTGAGAACGCCTGCTCCCTCTAAAAACTGGATAAATTCTCTCTTATAGCTTTCCATTTTTCTTCTCCTTAATCAACAAATTCTGCTATGCAGCGTTCATATGCGGCAACGGGGTCTGCAGCGGCGGTGATGGGACGGCCGACAACGATGTAGTCGGAGCCGATTTTCTTAGCCTCGGCAGGGGTCATTACGCGCTTCTGGTCACCGATATCACCATCGGCAAAACGGACGCCGGGAGTAACAGTTAGGAAGTTTTTACCGCAGGTTTCATGAACCTTACCGGCTTCAAGGGGTGAGCAGACAACACCGTCAAGACCTGCCTTTGCTGCATTGGATGCATAGTGCATAACAACCTTGTCGATAGGCTCCTTAATAAGGAGGTCGTTTTCCATACGCTCCTGGTCGGTGGAGGTAAGCTGGGTAACAGCAATGAGCAAAGGACGAGTACCGTCGGGCCTGGTGAGTCCCTCAAGTGCGGCCTCCATCATAGAAATAGTGCCTGCTGCGTGGAGATTGGTCATATCAACGTCCAAACGGGAAAGCACGTTCATAGACTTCTTTACGGTGTTGGGAATGTCGTGAAGCTTAAGGTCGAGGAAAATCTTATGTCCTCTTGCCTTGAGTTCTCTTACGATTTCGGGGCCTTCTGCATAGAAAAGCTCCATTCCGATTTTTACGAAAGGCTTTTTGCCTGTGAATTTATCGAGGAAATTAAGGCAATCTGCCTTGCTAGCAAAATCGCAAGCAATAATTACGTCTTTACCCATTAGTGTGCTCCTCCTATTATTTCTTTTAGTGAATTTATTCTATATTTTTCCATAACACGGGGTAGGTCTTCGATGATGTTTTTGCAGGCATAGGGTTCGATTAGGTTGGCAGCACCAACCTGAACTGCTGTTGCTCCTGCCAGCATCATCTCAACAACGTCCTCGGCCGTGGAAATACCACCCATACCGATGATGGGGATTTTTACTGCCTCATACACCTGGTATACCATACGAAGTGCTACCGGCATTATGGCACTTCCCGAATATCCGCCCATTTTATTGGCAATTATGGGCTTTTTGGTGTTAAGGTTTATTCTCATACCAAGCATTGTATTTATCAGACTGATACCGTCGGCACCTGCTTCCTCGCAAGCCTTTGCGATTGAAACAATATCGGTAACGTTGGGAGAAAGTTTAATGAAGATAGGCTTAGTGGTAACGGCCTTAACGGCTTTGGTAACCTCTGCTGCAGATTCGGGGCAGACACCAAAGGACATTCCGCCTCCGTGAACGTTGGGGCAACTTACGTTGACCTCTATCCAACCTACCTGCTCCTCTTTATCAATCTTTTCGCAACAATAAACGTATTCGTCTACCGAAAATCCGCTTATATTAGCCATAACAGGCTTATCGAAGCATTTTTTAAGCTGAGGCAGTTCTTCCGAAATAACCTTTTCTATTCCCGGATTCTGAAGGCCTACGGCATTTATCATACCCGAGGGACATTCTGCAATTCGGGGTGTAGGGTTGCCGAAGCGGGGTTCCTTGGTTGTTCCTTTAAAAGAGAAGGTTCCAAGCATATTTATATCGTAAATCTCGGCAAACTCATAACCGAAGCCAAAGGTTCCCGAGGCGGGAATAATGGGGTTATCAAGCTCGATTCCGCTGAGCAGAATTTTAGTGTCTACCATACTATTCCCTCCTTAACAAGTACGGGGCCGTCTTTACAGATTCGCATACTGCCGTATTTGGTTTTGCAGGAACAACCCATACAAGCACCAAATCCACATCCCATTCTCTCTTCAAAGCTGAACTGTCCGCTTGTGCTTGTTGCGTTATAAACAGCTTTAAGCATAGGCTCGGGACCACAGGTGTAGAAATAGGTGTAATCCCCTACCTCGTCGAGGGCATTGGTAACAAAGCCTTTAATTCCGTAACTGCCGTCTGCTGTAGTGACAATAACCTTGCATCCGAGAGCCTTGAATTCTTCTTCATAAAAAACGTCTGTTTTAGAGTTGAAGCCAAGAATTACAGAAACCTTTTTACCGTCTGCCACAAGAGCTTTAGCAAGGGCATAAAGAGGAGGAACACCTACTCCTCCGCCGATAAGCAGAGGTTTATCTCCTGCAAGACCCGTATAGTAGCCGTTGCCAAGTCCTGTTAAAATATCAAGCTCGTATCCTGCTTTAAGCCCCGACATAAACTCAGTACCTTTACCCACAACCTTATAAATAAGGGTGAGCTTGCCGTCTTCAAAGTCGCAGACTGAAATAGGACGGCGGAGAAACATTCCATCTAACTTGATATTAACGAACTGGCCTGTTGCGCTGATTTCAGAGGTATCGCCGGACAAGGTCATCTTATAGACCTTGTCGGCAATGTTTTCATTGGTTAAAATTTTGAATATTGACTGTTTCATCATTTATCCTTTACGCATCAATGGTTGAAATAGTAAGTGTAGTTTCTTCGAGAACGTCGAGGAGAACCTTAACTGTATCAAGGGCGGTGAAAAGGGTTACGTTGTTCTCGGTTGCGGTGCGGCGAATCTCTGCGCCGTCGCTGAGCTGGTCTTTTGAGGAAATATCGCGGGTATTGATTACATATGCGATATGACCCTGACGGAGTGCGTCGATAATCTCGTCGCTGTCCTCGTTAATTTTCTTAAGAATGTGGGTACGGATTCCGTTTTCCTTAAGGAATTTAGCAGTTCCGGCAGTAGCTTCAATATTGAAACCAAGATTATAAAAGCGGCGGATAAGGGGCAGAGCCTCTTCCTTATCTTTATCAGCGATGGTTGCGAATACGGTACCGTAGTTCTGAAGCTTCATTCCGCTTGCCTGGAGCGCTTTGTAGAGTGCGCGGTTAAGCTTATCGTCGTAGCCGATGGCCTCTCCTGTAGATTTCATTTCGGGAGAGAGATATGCGTCAAGTCCACGAAGCTTATTAAAGGAGAATACGGGAACCTTTACGTACCAGCGTTTCTTCTCTTCGGGATAGAGGGAGAAGATGCCAAGCTCCTTAAGGCTCTTTCCGAGGATTACCTCGGTAGCGATGTCTGCCAGGCTGTAGCCTGTAGATTTAGAAAGGAAGGGCACGGTACGGGAGGAACGGGGGTTAACCTCGATTATATAAACGTCGTCGTTATCGTCTACAATGAACTGAATGTTGTAAAGGCCCACAATGCCGATTCCAAGGCCAAGCTTCTTTGCATACTGAAGGATGGTACCCTTAACCTTGTCGGAAACTGAGAAGGTGGGATATACACTGATAGAGTCGCCCGAGTGGATACCGGTACGCTCGATAAGCTCCATAATTCCGGGTACGAAAACATCCTGACCGTCGCAAATGGCGTCAACCTCAACCTCTTT
>JAXJWR010000065.1:0-1169 GCA_036307905.1 Acutalibacteraceae bacterium | reverse complement strand
GTGACCTGCTTTACGGTCCCGTAACCCAGCTGGATTTGGTATCTAAATATATAGGTGGAGCCGAGGAAGGAACCCTCAGGCTTAATCGTCTGGGTGGTCAGGACTGGCAAAAAACCCGCAGAAGGGTTCGTGCCGCCGTAAAGGATATGGCGAAGCAGCTCACCGCCCTGTATGCAAAGCGTATGGCCATAAAGGGTCACGCCTTTTCCGAGGATACCGACCTGCAAAACGATTTCGAAAGGCGCTTCGAGTACGACGAAACCGACGACCAGCTTCGCTGTGTAAATGAGATAAAGAATGATATGGAACGTCCCGTGCCTATGGACCGCCTTCTTTGCGGAGACGTGGGCTTCGGCAAAACCGAGGTTGCCCTTCGCGCCGCCTTCAAGTGCATAAGTGAGGGTAAGCAGTGTGCCGTTTTGGTACCTACCACCATTCTGGCCTGGCAGCACTATAACACCATATTAAAGCGAATGGGCGAGCTTCCCGTAGAGGTTCGTATGCTATCCCGATTTGTAACCCCAAAGGCCCAGCAAAAAACCGTAACCGAGCTTCGCCGTGGCAGCGTGGATATTGTTGTGGGAACCCACAGGCTTATTTCCAAGGATGTGGAGTTTCACGACCTGGGACTGGTAATTATCGACGAGGAGCAGCGTTTTGGTGTTGCCCAAAAGGAAAAACTCAAGGAAAAATATCCCGCCGTTGACGTACTGACGCTGTCGGCAACCCCCATCCCTCGAACCCTTAATATGGCTATGTCGGGCCTTCGCGACCTTTCCTCTATTGACGAGGCTCCCGGTGACCGCCATCCCGTTCAGACCTACGTTCTCGAGCAGAATAACGGAGTTTTACTGGAGGCTATCCGCAAGGAGCTGCGCCGCGGAGGTCAGGTATACTACCTCCATAATCGGGTAGAAACCATCGAAAGGGTTGCCTTACGCTTAAAGGAAGCCCTCCCCGAGGCCAAGGTGGCCGTCGCTCATGGTAAAATGGGGGAAGAGGAACTTTCGGACGTCTGGAAAAAACTGATGGAGCAGGAGATAGATATTCTCGTCTGCACCACCATAATCGAAACGGGAGTGGACGTACCGAATGCCAACACCCTTATAATCGAGGATGCAGACCGTTTTGGTCTTTCTCAGCTTCACCAGCTCAGGGGTCGTGTGGGT
>JAXJWR010000064.1:0-2756 GCA_036307905.1 Acutalibacteraceae bacterium | reverse complement strand
CTGGATAGGGAAGAACAGTTTGTAGGCGAAGGAATCTCCTTCTGTGCCGTTTGTGACGGCGCTTTTTACGAGGGTAAAACCGTTGCGGTAATCGGCGGTGGAAACTCGGCCCTTCAGGAGGCAATACTCCTTTCCGACCTGGCAAAAAAAGTCTACGTTGTGCAGAATCTGGATTGCCTCACAGGCGAACAGAAACTTCAGCAGCAGCTTAAAGCTAAGGAGAATGTCGAGATAATTCTCGGTACTGTTGTGGAAGAACTTGTGGGCGATACCGAACTCAAGGGAATTAAGATTAAAAGCAACTGCGGACAAACCGATACGCTTTATATCGACGGAATGTTCGTAGCCATCGGCCTTATCCCCCAAAACGAGCCTTTTGCCGAGCATATAGCCCTTAACAACTGGGGTTATGCCGACGCAGGGGAGGACTGCAAAACCTCCACAGAGGGTATTTTCGTTGCAGGAGATTGTCGTTCAAAACGCATCCGTCAGGTTGCTACTGCTGCCGCAGACGGAGCAATAGCAGCCCTTGCCGCCTGCGACTATATTGACTCAAAATAGGAGTTTAACCAAAACCCATATGCAATTATTTTGCATATGGGTTTTACTGTATAGCCGTTTTGTCCATATAAACAGCAGAAAAAACTATTCCGAAAATAGAAGTCGAGTGTATAATTAAAGAGTAAAACAATTCTTCCTAAAAAGGGTGATTTTATGAAAAAGTTTACATTTATCGGCGCAGGCAGCTTTGCATTTACCCGTGCTGTTATCCGTGACCTTCTCACCTTCCCGGCCTTCGAGGATAGCGAGTTTTGTCTTATGGACATAAATCCCGAACGTCTTGAGGGTATCCGTCGCTGTGTGCAGAAACTGGTTGATGTTAGCGGTAAACCTGCAACGGTTACCACAACCCTAAATCGTGCAGAGGCTCTCACAGGGGCAGACGGCGTGCTTTGCACCGTGTTTAACGGCGGTATTGAGGTATGGCGCTACGATACCGAAATCCCTATGAAATATGGTGTTGACGTAAACGTTGGCGACACCAGAAACGTTGCAGGAATTTTCCGTGCTCTTCGTAATATACCCCTTATGCTGGAAATCTGTGAGGATATTAAAAAATATTGTCCCAAGGCGGTTTTCCTTAATTATACCAATCCTATGGCCATGCTCTGCAAGGCTATGCAGACCTATTGTCCCGAGGTTGACGTAACCGGCCTTTGCCACAGCGTTCAGGGTACTGCCGAAATGCTTGCAAAATGGCTTGGACTCGGTCTTAAAGACGTAGATTATACCTGTGCAGGTATCAACCATATGGCCTTTTATCTTAAGTTCGAAAAGGATGGGGAAGACCTGTATCCCAAACTTCGCGAGCTTATGAACGACCCTAAAATCTATAACGAAGAACTTGTCAGAAACGAAATGTTCAAGGCTTTCGATTATTACGTAACCGAGTCCAGCGGACACAACAGCGAATACAACCAGTGGTTCAGAAAACGTCCCGACCTTATCGAAAAATTCTGCAACCACGGTACAGGCTGGAACCCGGGTGTTCACGCATATTCCCTTAATCTCCGTCTCGAGCGCGACAAGAAATGGCGCGAACAGTTGGAGGAATGGCTGAACGATGAAATCGATACCAAACGCGGACTTGAGTATGCCGCTCCCATCTTTAATGCCCGTATCGGTGACGGCACCCCCTTCACCTTTAACGGAAACGTTATCAATAACGGCGCAATTACCAATCTGCCGCAGGATGCCTGTGTGGAGGTGCCCTGTCTTGTAGATAGGGGAGGACTGCATCCCATGCGTGTAGGCGCGTTGCCTGCCCATATTGCAATTATGGTAAATAACACCGCACTTATCGAAAATCTGGTTGTAGAGGCTTGTGTGGAAAAGAATAAGCGCAAGGTAATTCAGGCAGTATGTCACGACCCGCTTACCTCTGCGGTCTGCAGTCTGGAGGAAATAAACAATATGTGCGAGGAGCTTTTCGAAACAAATAAAGACTTCCTTGGCGATTATAAATAAAAAAACAATTCCGATAACCACGGTTATCGGAATTGTTTTTTTTATTTGGTCATTATAACGGGAGTAAGTTTTCCGTCTTTAATAATCAACTTGTCGATACAAAGCTGTCGGTGGTGTCCGTCGGTATCTCCCACAGGACGGCGATGATATGCGGTGTAGTGTTCCCCTTTAAAATAAAAGTGGCTGTTATGACCGGGACCTTCAGCTAATTCATTTGCACGAAGAATGTCATCATAAAACTCAAACACAGCGCAGGGGTCGTCTGACACGGCTGTTTTTACGCAGTAGGTGGCGTCGGTCCAGTTGCCCGAAGAGTACATAAGATTATACTTTCCGTTGATTTTCTGCACGTAGGGCCCTTCAACGTATTTTTCGGGGGTGATTTCTCTGGCCACACCGTCGATACAGGGTTCATCCATAGGAGCAAAGCCGTCCATGGTGTCGTTCATCTTACAAACCACCAGATGTCGCCATCCTCCGTAGTATAAATAAATCTGTCCGTCGTCATCCTTGAAAAGATGAGCGTCAATAGGCTGTGCGCCGGCATAGAACACATTCAGAAGCGGTCTGCCATCCTCGAAAACGTTTTTAAAGGGGCCTTTGGGAGAGTCGGAAACACCGATGTACAGTCCGCCGGGCTCGTGGTCCTCGTGAATGTCGTTGGCGGCAAAAATGAGGTAATGCTTGCCGTCCTTTTCGATTTCGGTAGGTGCCCAGATTGCAAAAGT
>JAXJWR010000063.1:0-1960 GCA_036307905.1 Acutalibacteraceae bacterium | reverse complement strand
AAGGTGCTGCATTCCGTAAAGCACACAGCTTTGGCTTAAATGTGCCGAGTCGGTAACCTTTACCTTGGCAACCGTTTTTTCGCGGTTGAAATTTTCTACCCTCTCGGGAGGGAATGGAAGGGTCATATGGGAGCAGTCGTACACCATATCGAAATTAAAGGCGAGAAGGCGGGGTGGGTCAAGGTCATTGGGGATATATTTATAGGGCGTTTCTGCTGTAAAATAGACAACTGCGCCCTGTTTTAGTTTGTAGGCTTCGCCCCCAATCTCCATCTCCCCTTTTCCACCGATACAGTAAAACAGACGGCAGTCGTAGGCAATTATGGGGTCGGGAAACTTCCTTATGTCAGAATCAAGACGCCGAGCATAGCGCACAAAGGGTTTAAGCATAGCAAGTGTTATTTCTTTCATACAATCTCCAAATCTTTATTTTAAACAAATCTTTCTTTATTTATGCCATTGATTGTAGCACAAATAAAGAATAAAATCAAGGAGAAAAGGAGTGGCAGTATGATAGCAAGAAAAAACAAAAGAACCGCCAGAATAGGCTACTTTTCGGTGGTGCACGGTGTGTATTTCGAACAGTTTGAAGGACTTTTTGAAAATCTTATGAAATACCACGGTGACCTTGCTGAAAAATTCGCTGCAAACGAGGTAGATCTTATCGACCTTGGTATGATTGACTCTAACGACAAGGCTTTTGAGGCGGCCGACACATTTAACGGTAGTAAGGTGGACCTTATTGTATGTAATATGATAACCTATGCTACCTCAAGCGTGTTTGCGCCCATACTTAAAAACGCTACTGCACCTATAATCCTTACCGCTCTTCAGCCCAGGGAGGCTATGGATTACACAAAGGCCTCGACCTTTATGCAGCTTGAAAACGACAACATCTGCTCGGTACCCGAATTTATGGGTGTAGCCGCCAGAATGAACAAAAAGATTTACGACGTTATTATCGGCGTGCTTTACGACGATGATGAGGCCGACCGCGAAATTGCAAAATGGTGCGATATTGCAAAGGTTCTGCACGACTTAAAGGGGGCCAGAATCGGACTTATGGGTCACGTGCTTGAAGCTATGTATGATATGCACGCTGACCCCACCGCTGTGGCAAGCGCTTTTAATCTTCACGTGCCGCTTTTAGAAATCGACGATGTTTTAGAGGTTTACGACACCGTAACCGAGGAAGAAATCAAAGAGAAAATTGCCCTAATCGATGCCGAATTTGAAATGCCGGAGCCGGTAAGCGACCCTGTTACAACAAAGCTTACCCATGCCGATAAATACCAAGCGGCAAAGACGGCGGTTGCCCTGGATAAATTTGTAGAAAAATATAATCTTACGGGACTTGCCTACTACTACGAGGGCAGAGAAGGCAGCGCTCACAGAGAGGTTGCCACCACCTTTATTGTGGGTAACTCTATACTTAACGCTCAGGGAATACCTATGTGCGGAGAATTCGACCTTAAAACCTGCATTGCTATGCTTATTATGGACAGACTGGACATTGGAGGCAGCTTTGCCGAGTTCCACCCCTTCGATTTTAAGGAGGACTTTATTTTAGTCGGTCACGACGGACCTCACCACCTGCGCATTGCCGACGGCAAGCCTGTGCTGAGAAGTCTTAAGAAATATCACGGGAAGCCGGGCAAGGGCGCCTCGGTTGAATTTAAAATTAAGGAAGGCCCTATTACAATGCTTGGCATCAACACCAAGGCCGACGGAAGCTTTAAGTTTATAATCGGCGAAGGCTATTCAAAACAGGGCCCCATCCCACCCACCGGAAACACCAATACCCGTGGCTTTTTCGAGCCCACCACCAAGGAATTTATTAAGAAATGGGTGTTCGAGGGTCCCACACATCACTATGCTCTCGGTATCGGCCACCACGCCGACACTATTGCCAAAATCGGCGAAATTTTAGGAATCGAAACGGTTATTGTGAGGTAATTTT
>JAXJWR010000062.1:0-4246 GCA_036307905.1 Acutalibacteraceae bacterium | reverse complement strand
GCGTTTATACTGGGGGCGCTGGCGGTAAAACGCTCCATATCGGCCTTTAGTCGATGGGCGCGCGCCATACAAAGTCTATACTGGCCCAGATAGTCTTTTATCTCGCTTCTCTTCATATTTTCCCTGCCTCCTTGAGTGCAAAATACTGACCGTAGGAATACTTTGTTTTATGTACGCGGTTATATTCGGCAATCTCCCGTACCGCGTTTGCCACCGGGGAGGCGGCGAATTTTATGCGGTTCTGCCTTTCCCGTTCAAGATATACTTTTCCCGCCTTGCGGCACCTGTCAGAGCAGTATTCCCCTTCTTCGCGGAGTCTTGACCCGCAAAAACGACAATGGGTGTTTTTCACCTCTTCGTAGCTTCTGCTTTTGCAGGATGGACAGCGTTTAATTCTTTCATAAGGAGGGGTAGACAGTCCGTGGGTCTCGAAAACCACCTCTACAAATTCAAATTCCGTGTTGCAGTCCGTACAATGGTACATATATTTACATCCTCCTTAAAAAAGTCTTGACATTTACTGAATTATGTAATACAATTCAATCAAACGGCTAAATATTTACGGCTTTCCGTAATTGCAAGGTTATTATATTACGCAATTCCGTAATTGTCAAGGACATATTTTACGGTTTTCAGTAATTTGTTAAAATCTACCAAAGGAGAATACTTATGAATGAAATCTTTGCACGAATTGAGGCGCTTTGTAAGTCTCGCGGTATGAATATCACCGAAATGTGCAAGCTCTGCTCCATCCCCCGTGCATCCCTTACCGACTTCAAAATGGGACGAAACAAAAGTCTTTCTGCCGCCACTCTGCAGAAGATTGCCGAGTTCTTTTCGGTAAGTGTTGAATATTTAATGTCGGGCGAAGCCCCGCGCACCGACGACACAAATCTTAAAATTGCCCTCTTCGGCGGCGAGGACGGTATAACCGACGAGATGCTGAACGAGGTACTGCGCTACGCCATATATATTAAGGAAAGAGAAAATGGAAACAAATAAACTTTACAGTATTGCCGAAAGCCGCGGTATTACCATTGATTTTTTGCCGCTGTGCGAAAACAATGCCATATCGGTAGAGCTGGAGGGGAAGGGCTTTATTGCCCTTGATAAGCGACTTGTCGGGCGAAATGCCGCTGAGCGTGTTGCCCTTGCCCACGAGCTGGGTCACCTGGCTACGGGAGCCCTTTATTCGGTTAATGCCGAAACCGAAACGGTGCGACGACAGGAGCTTTCTGCACATCGCTGGGCCATACGCCATCTTGTTCCCTACTGCGAACTGCTCAGCGCTTTAAAATCGGGAGTGGAAAGCCTCAGCGACCTGGCCGAGCGGTTCTGCGTTACCGAGGAATTTATGGAAAAAACTATAAAATTTTACAGCGAAACAAAATCCGCATAAAAAGGATGGTCTTATTATGATAAAAGAAGAAATTTTTAAAGGTATCAAATACCTTACTTCCCTGCCTGAGGATTTTAAGGAAACTCAAAAATACCCCTTAGTGATTTTTCTCCACGGTGCGGGAACCAGAAGCGATAACACAGAGCTTTTAAGGGCAAACCCTTGCTTTGTTAATCTCACTGAAAGGCAGACTCGAGGATATATCCTCGTCGCCCCTCTTTGCAGCGTTAATAACTGGAACGAGATTATGAGCGAGCTTATATCCCTTACCGAAAGTCTCGTAGAGCTTCCCTTTGTCGATAAGACCCGAGTGTATCTTACAGGAAACAGTATGGGCGGTTACGGCACCTGGGAGCTGGGGGCACTGCGTCCGAAGCTTTTTGCCGCGTTGATGCCGGTCTGCGGAGGCGGAATTCCTTGGAGAGCCGAAGCGCTTAAAACCCTTCCTATACGCACCTTCCACGGACTCAGGGACGAGGTGGTTGACCCGATTGAGAGCTTGCAAATGGCAAAGGCGGTCAACAAAAAGGGTGGTCGTGCCGAACTTATACTTTTCCCCGAGTGTGAGCACAACTGCTGGGACGCCGTTTATACCGACGAAAAAAATTACGACTGGCTTCTTTCGTTTTCGGCCGGAAAGTGTGAATCGATGGTTGAAAAGCTTTCGGGCAGTTATTACGGATAAAAATTTGATATTTTTTTAACAAAATAGTTGCAACCCGCAAATAAAAAGCGTATAATGTGTTTAATACATTAAAGTATTTGGAGGAAATAACTTATGTACGATCGTATTTACAACTTTTCTGCAGGTCCTTCCATGCTCCCCGTTCCCGTGCTGGAGCAGGCAAGAGACGAAATGATGAACTATCAGGGCTCGGGTATGAGCGTTATGGAAATGTCCCACCGTTCCAAGGTTTATGACGCAATCATCAAGCAGGCCGAGGCTGACCTTCGCGAGGTTATGAACATTCCCGATAACTATAAGGTAATGTTCCTTCAGGGCGGCGCTTCCATGCAGTTTGCCAACGTTGCCATGAACCTTATGAAAACCGGCAAGGCCGACTATATTGTAACCGGTCAGTTCTCCGGAAAGGCTTATAAGGAGGCTCAGAAGTTTGGTGATGCTCATCTTGCAGCTACCACCAAGGAAGAAAACTTCACCCGTATCCCCCGTCAGGAAGAGCTTGACCTCCGTCCCGATGCCGACTACGTTCACATCTGCTTTAACAACACCATCTTCGGAACCAAGTGGGACTACATCCCCGACACCGGCGACGTTCCCCTTGTTGCAGATATGTCCTCTTGCATCCTGTCTGAGCCTGTTGACGTAACCAAGTTCGGCCTTATCTATGCAGGTGCACAGAAGAACGTTGCTCCCGCAGGCCTTACCATCGTAATCGCCCGCGAGGACCTTCTCCGCGAGGATCTCGACAAGGCTGTTCCCACCATGTGCAACTATGCTACCATGGCTGAAAACGAGTCTATGTACAACACTCCCCCCTGCTACCCCATCTACATTTGCGGTCTTGTGCTCAACTGGATTAAGGGTCTGGGCGGACTTGAAGCAATGAAGAAAATCAATGCTGACAAGGCTGCACTGCTTTACGATTGCCTCGATAACAGCAAGCTCTTCAAAAACCCCAACGACAAGGCAAGCCGTTCTATGATGAACGTTACCTTCCGCGCTGAGGACGACGAAATCAACGCTAAGTTCGTTAAAGAAGCAACCGCTGCAGGCTTTGCAAACATTAAGGGTCACCGCTCTGTAGGCGGTATGCGTGCATCCATCTACAACGCAATGCCCACCGAAGGCGTAGCTGCTCTTTGCGAGTTTATCAAGAAGTTCGAAGCAGAAAACGCTTAAGCTATACATCACATAACAAAACAGGAAGTATGCATCTTACGATGTATACTTCCTGTTTCTTTTTAAGCTAATTGAATTCTTTAATGCTCAATTCAACCTTTTCAAAAATCTTTTGCTGAAGGCCAATCTTATGTTTCCAGTTTTGGTAAAGATTTAATGAGGTTTGCTTTATTTCTTCCTTAATTGCTACATTCTGCTCAACAGAGTAATACTCTACCATTGCAAGCAGATATTCGTGGGCTATATGGTCCTCCATTACGTCGGTATATCCGTCCACGCTTTCGTAATGTTCGAACAACTCTTTGCGGTTTTGAAGTGTCTCTCGGGCATACTCGGCGCACCTTTCTTTATCTCCCATGAGTTCATACAAAACAGCTATATTTCTGTTTACGTAGGAGCGATACAAAAGAGCATACCGTTGGTCTTCCGAATTGCTTTCTACCTGCTGATTTATAAGTCTTACGGTTTCGAAGCATTGTTCTAAGGCGGCGATAACCAGTTTTTCATCATAACCAACACGTTTTACGCGATTTTCGATTATAAGCTCCAGAGTATCTGCACGCTGTATATTACACCAAGCCGCCAAGTCTTTATCTTTTATGCACCTAAAGTGTTTAATCCACTCTTTGTTATCGGGGGCCAACCAGTCTAAGCGTTTTTCATACTCGTCGTCTGATAAGCCTTTGGCAAAATACTCGGTATCGGCGAAAAAGGAAAGCACGTCTCTTACACAGAGCAAAACCGCTCTGCACTCCTTACCTATGGTAGGTCTGTCCAGCGAGTGCTTGACCTTTGTTAGCATATCCTGAATTTCGCCGTTATAAATGAGAACCTGCATTCCGTAAAATATGGTTTTGTAGTATGCAGATATATCTGCCGCACGATGAATGTCTTTTTTGTTTTTTTCAAGCTCGTCGAGATATCTTAATTTCTCGTGATTCTTGCGGGAATTCTCCTTAAGATTTTTAACCGCTGCAACATAG